>CAZAHZ010000280.1:0-4638 GCA_964485055.1 uncultured Candidatus Cloacimonadota bacterium | reverse complement strand
TTGAAATTATTTTTAATAAATGCTTAGATCTAAAAGTGAATGCTTGAGGATCTATTTCCATTATGTAAAAATTGCCCGTGAATGAAATTCTTGTGTATAGCTATTTTTTCCGGCATCACAATATTGAATCAAAAAAGTACCTAACTCATAATTTGTAATTCCCCATTCATAGGCTTCATCCATGGTATTACATGCTTGAACTACTTCTTCTTCCTTTATTACAAGGTATTTTCCATTATATTTCTCAACCAATTCTTTCTGATGAGTAAGATAAAACTTAAATTCTTTCTCCAACATCTTTGCCTCCTAAAGCCGCAAAATTAACAATACAAGCCAAATAATAATACCTTGCCCATATACAAGATAAAATATAATTATAAGTAATATAGTTGTCAATGTTATTTTTTCCGGAACTGGCATCCCAACCACCAATCCAGACAAGTTAGTCCCGATGCTTCGGGATTGGCTTAGCTGCTATTAAATCAAATTAAATTCTTCCGTGTATTCAGCCTGCCATGCCGTAGCCTTGTGCGAGGATGGTGAAATCCGTGGCAAAAAAACTTCATTATCTCATTTCAGTAGCAGACACTTATCAATCACTTCCATTCTGCCATTCACATTCAATTGATAGAAATATATACCAGAAGGCAATACACTTCCTCTCTCATCATCTCCTGTCCAGGTAACCTGATGCTTTCCACTCCCGTAATTGCCAGCAGCGAGTGTTTTCACCTTTTGACCCTTTAGATTATAAACTGCTAACTCAATCTCACTATCCTTAATCAAGGAAAACGAAATAGTTGTTGCCGGATTAAAAGGATTGGGATAACAACTGCATTCAATCACCGGTTTGCACTCATCACCGCTTTCAGAATTCGGGACCGAGAGATAAACTCCTACATCAGTTCCCACCATAAAATTTGGGCAGTACATAGGATAAGTCTCAAAGCAATATACTTCCGTGAAATCAAGATCTGCTCCGAGCTGTACCGGTTCAGCCATTTCTTCCGGCTCTACCTGAAACAAACCATTATCATCCAGGCAGCCCACCAGCAGTTGATTCTCGATTTGATATATCCGGTATGGCTTAAAAAAGAAGTTTATTATTGTCAATCCACTTATCTCGCCCTCGGAATACTCCACTCTGTAAACTGCATCGCTGTATGACCCCTCCCCGCAGGCAATATAAACTTCATTATTATGCGGATACCATCTTCGATAAATATCATTTATCTCCAAAGGAGCCTCATACGACGTCCAGACACCCTCATGTTTCAGATAAATCGTGTTATCTGCTGCTGCCACCAGATCCCCCGATCCGGTTTTCTCTATATCAGTAACACTGATCCCCATAAATTCAGGAACTTCGTTCCATTCGTCCCCGTCTTCCGAATAAAGCAATCCACATTCCGGAGCAACCATACCATACCCAAAATAATAACCGTCATCAAGCTGCTTCACGAATCGCGGAAAAAAATACCAGCCAATCAACTCAAATTCATGCGTTGTTACATCAAATTCATATAGTCCGTCACTATTGCTCCCACAGCCAATTGCGGCAAATATCCGTTGCCCGGATTCGTCCGCTGCCACAGATACTGCTCCCAGGTTTGGGACTGCTGAATAAATCTCCAGATTGAGAAGCGGAGTGAAATAGGCAATACCCCCATCCATACCCGGCAAGGCAAAAACAAGCCCTTCTTGTGTAATACAGTTTATGTCGCTAAACACCATATCATGCACCGGCATCTGTAAATCTTCATACAAAATATCCAGAGCCTCAGCCTGCACACTCACAAGAGATAAGAATAATACCAGTAAAACAAATTTGATCATAGAAGACTTATTACTAATACACATATTTCCTCCTTATCTATTAAAATATTCTCGAATTTTATATACTATCAATCTAATCCTTCTCTTTAATAAAGTCAATTTATTTCCATTATCCAATCCATTTATCCCACCAGAAAACCTCAATACCCAGCTAAGTCAGACGTGTACCGCTGGCGATACCCCGCAAGTGGGACGCAGATGACGACCATGATTTCCCCAAATCCAACTACCATCTCCCCGTGTCTGCGTCCCACTTGCGGAATACGCCAGTAGTACACTGCCACTCAGCCTTCCAGCTATCAAACATGGTCAAGTTACATTTCATTCTTCATCCTTAATTTTTAATCCTTAATTTCTTTCTTTCTCTTACTGTCCAGTCACAAGTCACAAGTTACCAGTCACCGCTGCAAAGCAGCTCACTTTATCACCGTCAATTTCCCCTGCGACAAATATTCCCCATCTCTGGAAAGCCTCAGAAAATATACCCCCGCTGCCACCTTTAATCCATTTGCGTCACAGCAATCCCATCTGATCCCGTCATAACCTCTACATAACTCCGACTCCCACACCTTCTGCCCCTTTACATTATAAATCCCTATCTTATAATCATCTTCTTCCATCCTCCCCTCAAAATTGATCATCACCGCTCCCCTCCCCTCATGCAACCTCACCGGATTAGGATAATACTCAAAATCCGCAATTCCCATCTCATCATCCACATCCACTGGATGACTATAAGGATTATATTCATAAGCACCCAGATCAATCCCATTCCCCATTATCCGCGGATTACCTGCCAGATCATACTCCGGCAATACGACTCCTTCAGGTAAATCTAAAGTCCCCATATCTATAGCCGGTGAATATTGCTGAAATGAATAAGGATAATCACCTTCATTCATAAACAGAGGATCTACATCCCAGTTTGTCTCCTCATCCCAGTTCAGGATATAAGCACTACTTGTTAAAATCCCATCTAATCCATTCTCAATAATATTATGATGCATATTAACTATTGGCATATAACCGCTATACCCGTCAATAATCACGGAATGGGATGTATTATTATAGAATATACTGTTAATGATATCAACATCCATGGAATAGCAGATACGAACAGGAGCGCTCCCAATGCTGGGACCATATAAATGGTTCTCAGTGAAAGTGCAATTAACTATATTCAGATCCATTCCTCCAAAACCAAATATTGATAAGCCAACTGTAAAATTAGGTGTGCTTTGATTATGATATAAATGGTTGCTGAATTCAGAATTCACAATATCTATCCTAAGGTTCTCAGGTTCTAAATTTTCATTACTTGATATATACTGGCTGCCTCCTTCAAAAAAAATGGTTTGGCAGTTTTCCATTAATACAGATTTATCGTCGTTTCCTCTTTTCGCAAAACTGAATGAAACACAATTAGTATCAATTTGGTAATTATTAAAGATAATATTACGTAAGACAATGTTCATATTGCCTGCAAACACCAATGGACTGTATTCATTGTTTTCCATTTTGATATTTTCCAAAACCACTAGTCCGTCATAATCTAATCTGTTTGATAGAAAAAATCCTTGAAGATAAGAAGCGTCATCATCATCAACAAAACCGTTTCTTACAGTTAAATTTTTAACCTCGTAGTTTAATTCACTGAAAAGGTCTATTACAAAACCCTGGTGACCAATTCCCAGATCAATAATTGTATTATCTCTTGATTCACCGATTAATGATACATAAGCCCTCATACTGATTGGGAAAAGTTGGTTATTATCAATTGTAGAATAAATCCCGTCAGTTAAATAAATTGTCCTGGGATTATTTTCATCGGCAGTGATAATGTGCAGAGCTTGATTAATTGTCAACAAAGGTTCATCTTCCGTTAATCCACTGTTTGTATCATTTCCTCCAGGAGAAGCATAAAGGTCTGCATTAACTCTTTCATATTTGTAGTGTTGAACATCAAAAACCATATCTTCATAGGTTTGCATGAAATCTCCATCTCCTTGATAAAACTCGTAACCATAAGGTTCCGATACTGTAAAAGTATCAACTACTACGTCAGTCATTACTCCATTTTCATATGAATTATAAATATCAAAACCCCATGGTGAAAAGTTATCATAAATACTACATCGATTATTATATGAATAATAAATAGTATTTTCTAAACGGTAACTCGCTATTCCTCCTCCTTTCAAAAGTGCACTATTATTACGAATTATTGTACCTTCGAGCCACAAATTACTCCCTGAATTAGAAATCCCACCCCCATTTCTTGCCTGGTTATTTTCTATAACACAATTTGAAATACTTAGATTTGAATCATGTAAAAATACACCTCCTCCATATCTTGTATTGCTACTGAGATAACCGATTCCATTGGTTATTGTGAATCCTCTTAAAATTGTCCCTTCCGCTTCGTTATTAAAAACCGCCACGCAGCACCCTGTCTGATTTCCATCAATAATAGTATTATGAATATAATCCCGATTTCCGGTCGTCATTTCCAGACTCCCAACTACAATTGTCTTCCCATTATAATCCGTATTTTCAAAATATCTGCCAGGAAAGACAAGAACTGTATCTCCATTAGAACTGGCATTGATACCTGCCTGGATTGTCAAATAATCTCCTGATCCATCAATATTTACTTCAATTATGGTTCCATTCAATAAACAAATAAATATCAAAACAAGAAGTAAGTTCACAGCTTTTTTCATTTTTACCTTCCAGATTAATAGAAACCTGACGTCCCTTGCGGGACGCCAGGTTTGTCGAGTCTCGAATCTCGAGTTTCGA
>CAZAHZ010000279.1:0-4643 GCA_964485055.1 uncultured Candidatus Cloacimonadota bacterium | reverse complement strand
TCTTTGCCAACTTCTGGAAGAATCTCATCCGGGTTTATATGAAGAAATCCCCCGTCCTGAATTTATAGAAAAAAGAAACCGCTTTGCCGGAAGCCTGGAACTGGTGGTCAACCCTCAGAAATTTGCCGTAATGCTGCAGAAATTTGTCTCGCAGTTAAATGACGGGCATACTCAAATCTATTATGCCAATGGTTTTGGTGATTTAAGGATCCCCGTGATTATGTCCTGGTCAGGAGAAGAACTGTATATTTCTAATGTAAACCAGGGATTGGATATCAATCTTATTGGTTCAGAAGTTCTGAGAGTCGGAAATACTCCTGCAGATAGCCTGGAATTAGTGTTAGGTCCCTATGTATCAGCAGAAAATCGCTATTGGCGGCGTTATCAGTTGACAAATCTGATGAATATGGTTGGTTTTCTATTATTGACCGGGGTCATAGACCAGGAAGAAACGATAGATATTGAAATTGAAAGATCAGGTATAATAGAAATTCTTCATCTGACAAATTCGCAAAATGTCAGTTGGTTGACTCCCACCCCGCATCCGGTTACGGCTTATTCCGGTAAATTGTTCTCTTATAAACTTTTGAAGGAACTCAATACCTGTTATTTTCAGTTCAATGAATTCCTTGATCTGCAAACTGCCAAAATGTATCATGAATCCGGCATAATAAATGATCTTGATTTCAATTCTTATCATAATTATATCCAGCAGTCTGGTGGTGATTTCCGCATCTTTCTGGAAAAAATGTTTACTGATATTTATCAGAATAAGATCAGTTTTCTGGTAGTTGATCTACGTAATAATGGGGGCGGGAATAGCATTCTGGCTAATCAATTCTTTGATCATATTAAACTGGCTTATCCCATTAAGCCCTTTACAACGGCTATAAAGCTCTCTCAGCTTATGCGTCATTATTACCCCGAAACGGTGGATTATTACCTCAATCTTCTCCGAAATAATTTTGGGATTGATGCGAAATTGCCATATTACTATGACTATGACCTGGAGATGAAAAAAGACTATTTTTCGATTATCCGCAATCAGGAAAGTGGATTTTATTTGCCGGAATCCAATCACAAGTTTGAGGGCAAGCTGATCTTTATCACAGGGAATGGGACTTTCAGCAGCGCCGGAGATATGGTTACAATTGCCTATGATAATAATCTGGGTATGGTGATTGGCGAACCTATGGGTCAAAAGCCAACATCCTATGGAGATATTTTATATTTCACTTTGCTGAATAGTGGTATAGAAGGGAGTGTCTCGCACAAAGTTTTTAAAAGACCGATGCGCAGCCGGAGTACGGAAAAAACTATCTATCCCGATATTCCCGTAAAAGTCGATTTTAAAGAAAAATACCTCCTGGGCAGAGATGCTGCCTGGAAAATGATATTGAGGATCATTGACTCTTAAAGTTATTTTTTTCTTGTGAGGAGATAAGTATGGAAAATGTTATAGCAGTTTTAGCAATTCTTGATTTATTTGGAATTATCCTGATATTGGTCAAATTAGGTAGTAAGAAGGAATATCCGATTTTGGAAAAACTGGTGGAAAAAGTCAACGATCAGGAAAGAATTCTACGCGATGAAATGCAAAGAAGCCGTCAGGAAGGTAAAGATAACGAGAAGAGATTAAGAGAAGAAATCAAAAATGATCTGGAGCATTTCAGAAACAGCCTGAATGAACTGATTAAAGAAAACCGGCAACAGATGGAAAACAACCGCACCATGATCGAAACCAAACTGACTCATATCCAAAAGGACAATAATGAAAAACTGGAAAAGATGCGGGAAACCGTAGATGAAAAACTGCAATCCACGCTTCAGAAACGAATTGGGGAATCTTTTAAACAGGTTCAGGATCAATTGGAACGGGTTCAGATAGGGCTTGGCAAAATGCAGACTCTGGCAGATGGAGTTGGTGACCTCAAAAAGGTTTTGACTAATGTAAAAAACCGCGGTACATGGGCTGAAGTGAAGTTAGGAGCCATTATGGAACAGACTTTGCTCCCAGACCAGTACAGTCAGAATGTTCAAGTGATCCCGGGTAAAAGCCAGACCGTTGAGTTTGCCATTAAATTACCGGGTAAAGTGGATAATGATGAGGTCGTCTGGCTGCCTGTTGATGCCAAATTCCCGCAGGAAAGTTATCAGCGGATACTGGAGGCAACTGAACTCGGTGATAAATTAGAAGTTGATAAAGCGGCTAACGAATTGATCAAGGCAGTTGAAAAATCTGCAAAAGATATCTGCGATAAGTATATTGCTCCGCCCTTCACGACTGATTTTGCGATCATGTTCCTGCCTACGGAAGGACTTTATTCCGAGGTTTTACGTGTACCAGGATTTCTGGAAAAGCTGCAGCAGAATTACCGGATCGTTATTGCAGGTCCCACCACACTTTCCGCTATCTTAAACAGCCTGCAAATGGGATTTCGTACCCTGGCAATTGAGAAAAGAGCCAGTGAAGTCTGGAATATTCTGGCTGCTGTTAAAACTGAATTCAGCAACTTTGAGAAAGTCTTAAGTCGTCTGAAAACCCAGGTTCAAACTGTGTCAAACACCATTGAAGCTTCAGAAAGACGTACCAGAATCATGAATCGTAAATTAAAAGGTCTCGATAAATTACCCGTTCAGGAATCAAAGCAACTTCTGGGTCTGGAAAACAATGATGAAGATGAAGAAGAAAGTTGATGATCAATGCCGGCACTATTTCATCAGTATCACTTTTTCCGTCTGAGAATAGCCTGCCGTAGAGAAATTAATGAAATAAATACCAGTAGGAAGATCATCGCTGATCCAGGTTTGTTGCCAGACCCCTGCCGGCTGAAAGGCATCAATAAATCTTTCGACCAGTTGCCCCTTCTGGTTATAGATATTTACCTGCAACTTGCTGTTTTGGTTAAGACAGCAGGAAAGATTCAAGGCTGGATTAAATGGATTTGGGTATAACTCTATACTGGAAACCGGCTGGATCGAAGAGGCTTGACTATCCGTCCCATACCAGATACGCGATACAAATTCGGGGTGATCAATAAAGGGATTACGGTTTTCCTGATACTCAAATATGCGGTCATTACGACGCATTTCCCAGGCATCCGGCGGATCGAGAAAATGCCAGTTCAAGAGAGTGCTCATTTTTCCGTGCTCCGGGGCAGGACTCGTATTAACTTCATCAACCATTTCCAGATCAAGTTCACCGGAATCACCTTCATAGCGGACTGCCATATAAAAGATCATTCTAGCGACATCACCTTTCACTCCATCGGATGGTTCCCAGCTATCTGAATCATAATAACATCCGGAATCACCATCACCATCAATATACAAATTTCCCCCTTCATCAAAATCCAGATTTCCACGTCTGCTATTTACGCTGACATCTGAGGGTCGTATATGATGGGCATCAGTACCACAGGGCGGAACAGTATCAAAACCCCCATGTGATTTTGCCCAGACATGCTCCCGATTCCATTCTGATATCCCTCCCCCAAATTCATCAATCGGGCGTGACCAGCCCGTGTAGATTAATATCACATTATCTGGATTGGATATATCCTGGTCCGTATAAGGCAGAATATAATCTCGTAGAGCATTATAGGAATATTCCAAGTGGTCATTTATTATATTATGTAGAGCAGTTTTTAACTGGTCTCCCAGCAATCCCTCTGTTCCGTTATAATAACCTGCGGGTGGATCTGCTGACACTACCAGTGCTAACGCCGTAAACAGCGTAATTATCAATATTATTTTCATCTGACTCCAATCTTACTTCAACAGCAGGCATCTCCCCATTGCCTGAATCTTACCATCAATCTCTAATTGATAGAAATATATCCCTGAACCGCATTTATTATCCAGATCATCGTCTCCCTGCCAGTTTATTGAAAATTCTCCTCTCTCCAATTCTTCCTTGATCAAGGTCTTAACTGATTGACCTTTAATATTGAACATTGCTATTTCCACCAGTCCCGCTTCCGGGATGGCAAATGATATATTCGTGCTGGGATTAAAGGGATTAGGAAAATTCCTGATGTATAATTTATTGGGATCTATGGCAACTTCGTCCTCATCCCCATTGTTCCAGAGATCCTCATTATACAGGCAAGGTAGATTTAGTGTATCAAGATCAGCTTCTATAACCAGCATTTCACCCCAGTATTCGCGGATTGGCATGGTTGGGCTTATCAACAATTGGCAACTATCTCCTGCTGCCAATTCCAAAGGTAATTCCAGGTTTTCATCAATAAAATACCAACTGAATAATTCCGGTTGTGGATGCGGAAAACCCTCTAATTCCGTAAAATATAAGTTTTGCAGATTTAAAGAATAATCTCCGATATTATAGATTGTAACTTCCTCATCCAAAGGATCGTCCAGATCGCAGATAACCGTATCAAGCGATGCTGATAAATATTCCACGTCAGGAAAATCTACTGTGATCAGATCTTCAGTTACTAAGGAATCAAGGATTTCATCATGCCAGGCATAAAGGATTGGTGAATATGTACCCGGCTGAATATAAGTCCATTCTACGCCTAATCCCAGACTGTCTGTCATCATGGAGTCAATGATCCCGTTTGCTTCAAAATCCCAGGCAAGAGAATCCGGCGAATGCAGTGTATAATCATCAAAATGAA
>CAZAHZ010000278.1:0-4670 GCA_964485055.1 uncultured Candidatus Cloacimonadota bacterium | reverse complement strand
GATCCCTAAAGGCCCGTCGGAGACTACGACGTTGATAGGCCACAGGTGTAAGCGCAGTAATGTGTTCAGCCGAGTGGTACTAATATATCGATTGGCTTTTATATATATGCTATAATTGCTCTATCTCACAAAACAATACAAAGAGCTTCCAGAAGGTGGTTCTTGCGGTGAGGTTACACCTGTTCCCATCCCGAACACAGAAGTTAAGTTCACCAGCGCCGATGGTACTGATCTGGTGACGGATTGGGAGAGTAGGTCGCCGCCTTCTTCTGGAAGCTCTTTTTATAGATATAATATTTTTGAGAGGAAAGGCTATGAGCTGGTTTGCGGGAATATATAATAGTAGAATATTAAAATCCAGTACGAAAGACCAAATCTTACCTTGCGAGTTTGATTTTCAATATACGACGGATAGTTTACAATTATGGAGTGATAAGAGAAATACCTATATTTCCCAATCAAAACGAGGATTTAAGATTTTATGCGGGAATGTATTAGAGGAAACTGAAGGGAAATGGAAATTAGTTGAAGAATTCTGGATTCTAGAAAGTGAGCGGGATAAACGAAGAGGTCATTTTGTGGGAATGGAATATTCTGAAGCAGGAATAGAGTTTTATAATGATCAGTTTGGTTTACGGGAATTATATTATTATCAGGATGAAAATGAAACCTTGTATTTTTCAACCAGAATGGATATATTATTAAAATGGCGAGTAGAAAACGAGATTGACTGGGAAGAATTTGGCAGCTATTGGTTAAACAGGGATCCCTTAGGTCATGGTTACTTTATCAAAGGGATCAAGCGATTGAACCAGGCAGGCAGATTAATAATACAGGATAATAAATTAGAGAAAACTAATAAATACTGGACAGCAGGAAAAGAAGAAAGATACCAGCAGAAATGCGTTTCCAAAGTACTATACGAGTTTGACAGATTAATCCGAGCACCTCAGAATGGTGGATACCAAACGGTACTTGCTCTCTCCGGCGGTTATGATTCCCGGGCATTATTAGCAATGATGATACAATCAGGAATAGATTTTGAAGCCATCACCTGGGGTAGAGCAGATCATCCAGATGTGGAAGTAGTTCAGCAGATAATAGCAGGAACTGGGATAATACACAGGAATATTTATACGGATTTAGTGGAAGATGAGAATTCCTGGCAGCTTTTTACAGAATATTGCGGTCGCTGTCAGTTGGTGGTGATGGGAACAGCAGCATTTGAACTACATCATTATAACGAAATTGATCAGGGAAAAGTTTTACTGGATGGCGGGGCAGGCGAATTTATCCGCAGATGTGTAAATGCAAATCTGGAATATCGAGGTAAGCAGGCTATCAAAAAGCGTGATGTAGAGAAGATATTGAGTCTAATGCTACGAGAGCGGGCAGATATATTCAGGGAAGAACAATTGCAAATGATGAAAAAAGGTTTGAGAGCGAGAGCAGAGATTGCAATATCTGAGATGCCGGATGCAGTAGATATCGGTGTAGACAACTGGATCGAAACCTGGAATATCCGCCACCGGGTGGGAAATATCAGCAGCAGGTCTCAGCAGATACTGGATGATATTATCAGTAATTTTATGCCTTATATCCAGAAGCCTGTTATCGAGAGTGCGATGTGCATTCCGGGGCGAATTCGAGCCAGAAATCATATATTAGATGTAATGATCAGGCGAAATGCTCCACAATTAAGGAATATACCCACTGTGCGGAATGGACTAAAAATGCCTTATGGCACAGGCAGAATAGATGGCAAGATCAGAGCAATCCTAGGCAAAAGATGGAGTTATCAGGATAACACGAACTGGAGATTTCTACATTTGCATCAGGAAAGGATTAGAGATATGGCGAGTGATTGTCAGCGGCTGCATCGCGATATTTGCGATGCCGGCAAGATAGATGATCTGGTCAGAAATTATTATAAGAACGGAGTACATGAGCCGGAAATGATTTGGTGGCTCAGCTTCGAAATGTATCGTCAGCAGTTTAATATAAACAAATAAACCGGATTCTGTGAAACCCGGTTTATCGTTTTATATTACCTTTATCTTATTTTTAAAAAGTTGTCCCGAATTGAAAGTGTGGTTCCCAGGTCTGGTTAGACAGATTATAAGCATAATCAAAGCCAATGAGACCAAAAGGACTGAAAATCCGGCATCCGAGTCCTATACCCTTCTTCAATTTCCAGAGATTAAATTCATCAAAACTATTATAACAATCCCCGGCATCAAGGAAAGAGATAAAGGCAACCTGGTCAGGAACGATTGGGATCACATATTCAACCGAGAAAAGCATTGATCTTTCTCCACCTTCGTTATTGCCAAATTCATCAATGGGTCCCACAGATCTATCTCCGTAACCACGAAGCCCATCCGCACCTGTTCCACCCAGGTAAAAGCGTTCATCAGGCGGAACTGAACTTCCATTATAACCTGTCACATAACCAAATCTCCATTTGGTGCGTAAACCAAAATCCATAAAAGTGCGGACATACCAGTTTGCCTGAAATATCTGCTTGATATAATCATTATCTCCCTGTAAAGGACCTCCCGCAAATTCCGTAAAAAGAACCAGTTGTGTTCCCGAAGTAGGGAAATAGATATTATCACGATTATCACGACTCAAAGTGACCGAAAGACTCGAATTATCTTTCCAGCCGTCATCAACCAGGTTCTGCAATTCCTTGGATACTTCATCTGCGTCCGTATCTTCGAGGATTGTATATTTCTTGCGGTAATATGAATAGCCAAATGTAGCTTTAGCACGATTTACCAGACTAATAGGAAAACCAAGTTTGAAAGAACCACCATGTTTCCGCAATTTATATGTATCATATTCCTTAGTGGCAAAATAAGCATTGAACCCCGTTAAAAGATTGCTGTCGAGAAAATAGGGATTAGTAAAACTCAGGTCAAGGTTCTGCGTAGTGCCACCAAACTCCCAGGCGAGGGCGATTTGCCAGGAGTTTCCAAGAAGGTTATTATGGCTCAAACCTAACTGACCCACTATACCATCCTTACTGTTGAGAGCTATACCGCCATTTGCTGTTCCTGAGATTTTATCATTTACATTAACGATCAAATCAATATCACCGTTGCGATTTATCACCTGATAATCAGGATAGAGATCAGGCTCAAAGAAACCTGTATTATATATATTGGAAAGAGACCTTCTGACGCGGGATTGCTGGAAATAATCACCTGGAGCTATTACCAGTTGCCGGCGGATGACTTTTTCCTTGGTCTGGTGGTTTCCGCGGATATGGATCTTATGAATCTTGGCACGCGTATTTTCCGTGATCAAAACCTGGACATTAACTTTTTCTCCATCTTTGATCTGCTGAGGAATTATTGTCGAATAGATATAGCCTTCTTCATAGTACATACTGTTAACATTTGCCATCTGCTCATCAAATTTCTCTTTGTTAAATACTTCATTTTCCTTAAATTTGAAGTTGGCTGCCAGTTCCTGATCTGTAAATACGGTATTCCCCGAAAAGCTAACTTCACCAAAAGTAAAAGAATCTCCTTCATAAAGGTAGATATTTATATAAAAACCGTCATCGCGAATCTCTTTTTCCTGGGAGATGATATGGGCATCAATATAACCTTTTTTATTGTAAAAACTGATTATTTTTCCCAGATCCTCTTGATATTTCTCTTCTTCCAGCTTTCCACCACGGAAAAAACCAGCCTTTTTTGTACTCATCTGGGATCGCAACGTTTTTGATGAAATCTCATGGTTACCATGAATAATAATCTTCCGGACTACTATTTTCTCCCCTTCATCAATATTGATCGTTATATCCACATAATCCTTTTCATATTCCTCATCGAAATTTATCTGGGCATAATGATAACCTTTAGTCTTGTATTCTGCCAATATTTTGTTTTGAATCTCCGGTTTGATATAAGGTGCATAATAGTTGCCTGTATCAATGATTATCAATTCTTTCAGTTTATTCTCTTTTATTTTGCGATTGCCCTTGAATTTTAATCGTCTGATCACGGGAAATTCCTTGAGATGTACGGTGACCACAATTCCCTGCGGTAAGCTGGTGCTGGAAATACTCAAATCGTCAAAAACTTCAAGCTGATAGAGATTTTGGATTGATTTCGAAGTTCCATCTGTTGACAGGAAATCTCCCACCTCAAAAGCCAAAAGCGACCTGATCAGGCCTTCTTCTATCCGGTTGTTACCTTCTACCTTTATTTCAAGGATTTGCCCATAATTCGTTTCTGCCAGCAGTAGCAGGGGCAACAACATGATCCCTACAAAGAGAATTACCTGATGTAATTTACTCATCTAACCTCCGAAGCATATTCCTTTAGAAATTACACTTTCCTGAATATCTTGTTTTGAGTAAAGGTTTTTTTAACGCAAAACGCAATATTCTCTTATACTCAAGAAAATTCTTGACCGAAAAGTTGATCACAAAATAGATGATAGCCGTTTATGGGGCATTAGCTCAGCTGGGAGAGCGCTACACTGGCAGTGTAGAGGTCAGCGGTTCGAACCCGCTATGCTCCACCATTTCATTTTTTACTAAGATTCTTAACAGCCTAATCACCTGGTAAATAACCTTTATTGTTTTCGTAAAATTATATTATATGAGTTCAGTGCAAAAACCTCATTAAGTCAAAAAGAGAGAGGAGAAAGAT
>CAZAHZ010000277.1:0-4709 GCA_964485055.1 uncultured Candidatus Cloacimonadota bacterium | reverse complement strand
ATCACAATCAAATACAAAAAAGAGTCCTATAAAACTGCTGCCATCAAGATCAATGTTGTCTCCGGCTCTAATGAAACTGCCCCGGCTACCAACCGACCCCAGACTAACCGTAGCCCTTCGTCGGATAATTCTACTGAGAAATTAGCCGATAACGTCTTTATCGAAGTTGAAGTCTCTGATTATAATCCCTATAATAATCAACCGGTTACTGTTAATTATATTTTATATGCTAAATATAATGTTACTTCACTCTCATTTCAGGAAGAACCTTCCTTTATCGGATTCTGGAAGGAAGATGTCTTCACTCCCACTAAGATGAATTTTCGCAGGCAAACCCGCAACGGGGAAATCTTTAATGTCATGACCCTGAAAACTTATGCTATTTTCCCTTCCCAGTCTGGCAATATCAAAGTTGATCCCCTTAAAATGAATGTGGACATCAGAACGGAATCCCGCACGTTTTTTGATTTTGGCAATGCCAAAACATATCTCATTCAAAGCAAACCTCTCAATTTCACTGTTAAAGAGCTTCCACCCAATGCTCCGGTTGATTTCTCTGGCGCCGTAGGCAGTTTCCAGCTTAAGTCTTCTATCAGTGAAAACAATCTCAAGGTCGGCGATTCCTTCACTTATTCTCTGGAAATGACCGGAAAGGGGAATTTTAATAATCTTGAACTAACCGCTCTTCCGGAAATTAATCATTTACGCTTCCTCGATCCTGAGACGTCCACGGATATTAGCAGCAATAAGATTAATGGGAAAAAGACTCTCCGCTACCTCGTGATAGCTCAGGAACCCGGTCAATTCTCCATACCTGCTCTCTCGTTTTCTTATTTTAACCCTGACCGCAATAAATATATCACTCTCAAATCCGATAAATACAATTTAAATGTTGTCGAAGGAGATAATATCTATATCCCCGGCTCCACTTCCCAGGCTTCTGTTCACCTGGAAGGCTCTGACATCGGTTTCATCATTGAAAATGATAACCTGACCAGCTTCAAGCCCTGGTTTGATTCCATTCTCTACTGGCTCATTCTCTTCCTTATTTTCCTCGCTTTGCCCATCTCTGCCTTACTAGTGAAAAGACAACACCAGATTGCCGGAGACCTCGATTACCAGAGACAAAGAAGAGCTAATCGCGTCCTGAAAAAATACCTGAAACTTGCTATTGAATACCACAAATCCTCCAATCCTGATTTCTATTCCGCGGCTCAAAGCGGACTGGAAAACTATCTCACCGATAAACTCAAAATCCCCCGTGGCAGCAGAAACGAAGATATTATCGCTAAAGCTCACGCTCGCGGCTTACCGGATGCCTTGATCAATAAGATTTCTGCTTTGTTCAATAAATGCAATGAAGCCCGCTTTATGCCCGGTGGATTTTCTCCTGAAAATATTAATGCTGATTTCATTTACCTGCGTTTGATTATCTCTGAACTTGCCAAATCCAGAATTATTAAAGAGTATTAAAATGAAGTACTATCTAATCGCATTTCTCCTCTTCCTTATCCCCCTCTTAGCCTCTAATTCCGACTTGATAAATCAAACCGGTACGGAAGCCATAACTGCCTATCAAAATAAAGATTATGATACTGCACTTAATAAATTCCTTTACCTCGAAAATAACAGCGTTATCAATGCTGATCTCTTCTATAATATCGCTAATTGCTATTTCCGTCAAAACATGATCGGCAAAGCAATTCTGTATTACAAGAAAGCCCTGAAGGTTAATCCTGCTCATCAGGCTGCTTCCAGAAATCTCGATTTTATTCTAACTCTCACCAAAGATAAAATTGAACTTGATGAACCCGGTGCTCTCGCTGAATTTCTACTCAGGATCTATCATTCTTACGATTTGAATACTGCTGCCCTTTTTACGGCTATTCTCTTTTTACTTCTCGTGCTCCTGGTAATTCTCATGCAGACAGCCTTCCAGCACCAGGATAAGTCTCTGCCTCTTTTCCTCATTTTTCTGGTCATCATTTTTCTGATCATTTCCTCTGCCATCTCAGTTCTCAAATACAATAACTTCCATGATACCAGTGATGCCGTCGTCACCACCAGCACTGCCATTGGCTATAGCGGTCCCGGTGAAGAATATACCCGCGTTTTCACTATCCACGAAGGAATGGTCTGCCAATTGGAAGATCAAAACGAAAACTGGGTGCTCATCAAACTCCCCAACGGCATCGGTGGCTGGATCCAAAAAGACCTTCTGGAATTAGTAACGATTAATAAAAGAAGTAATTAGTGAGTAGTTTAGGAGTACATTAACCGTGTTAATGTGATTTATTTAATCCCTTAATTATCCTCTTCTATTTTTCTTCTCTGCGTCCTCTGCGTTAAAATATTTCACACCCTCGCACTTTCTCATCTTCAATTTCTCCATCCTCTTCTTTGCGTCCTTTGCCCCTTTGCGTCCTTTGCGTTTAAAATTATTCCCTCCCCTCTTAATAATTCCCTTTTCCTCTCCACTCCCTCAGCAAAGCCCCCAAGTTCACCCGACTTCCGTATTATCCGATGACACGGTATCAGCAGTAGCAGTGTATTTCGTCCCACAGCATTTGCCACAGCCCGGACAGCACTCTTTTTCCCGCACCTTTCTGCCAGTTCACTATAAGAAATCGTCTCCCCATATTGCACCTGGCTCAATTCTGACCACACCATCTTCTGGAACTCAGTTCCATTCAATTGATAAGGTAAACTAAATACTTTCCGCTTACCCTGGAAATATTCAAAAATTTGCTGACTGGCTCGCTTATAGAGTTCCGCTTCTCCCCCGCTCCGGAATTCATAACCATCTGCCGGCATACGCTCTTCCGTAAAATGCACATTCACCAGCGAAAGATCTTTAATTTCTATCGCCATGTTTCCATGCTCTAATTGTATTATAAATCTCATAGTTAACCTCAATGGAGCGGGTGACGGGGATCGAACCCGCGACCCTCAGCTTGGGAAGCTAATGCTCTACCGCTGAGCTACACCCGCTTAATTGCCAAATTCTACAATATAACCACGCCTGACAAGATAAATTTAAAAAACTTAATTTACTCCCAAAAAGCGAGACACAAGATCGAAAATGTCTAGGAGTACATTAACCGTGTTAATGTGATTTATTTAATCCCTTTTCTCATAATTCAAATTGTATCACCGGAATAGTTCTTCTCAATATCTCTCTCAACCGCTTTGCTTTCTTCCAGTCTATCTCTCCCGTCCATTCATTCATAAAGATCTTCTTAAATTCCAGTGCAATACAGCATACTCGCTCACCATATGTGTTGTGCAGCCACCTTGAAAAATGTCCCCCTTCAAATTTCACATTCACCCGTACATCCGGATGATGACCAAAATAAATTTTTCTCCGTAGCCTCTCCACTATACTATCCACCAGTGGAAACCAGGATTCCGGCATGTTATTGGTGCCAATTATGATTTCGGGATTTTTCTCAGGATCATCATATTCAGCTTCGATTCCTCCCCGCTGATGATTATAGGAATGCAGATCATAGACAAATATTTTCTCATATCTGGTTAAAAGCTGATCCAGATGTTCCTTCACTTTGCCATAAAACCATTTATAGCACTGTTCGCTGAATTCCTTCTCCTGAACTGAAGGAGTCTGGCGACGCACCTGCAACCCCCATGCCTGCTCCGGCAACTGGTAAAATGATCCGTCTCTAGGACGGTTAAGGTCAACCTGGAAACGGCTGTAATTAACTATCACCCGGTTACTGCATATCTCTGTGAAATAGCCCGTATAAGGGTCTTCTTCGTACAGTCTTTCAGCTTCGTTCAAGGCAATATTCTTTGCAATCACCCTGCTTAATAAATGCCCGTTATGAATTGCCGTACATACTACCGGCATCTCATAATCAAAATCAAAATCAGCTATCTCAAAAATTTTTTTCTTTTCCATAATTTACTCCTGAACAATATTAAAAATGTAAAATAAAAATTGTAAAGCAAAATATTTCCCATCTCGCCACACCACATTATCTAATTTATATTATCTTCCAAAAACTACCATTTTCGCACATCTCCCCCCTCTCATCTTCTCCCTCTCACTCCCTCGCTAAGTCGCTAAGTCGCCCCGTCGCTTTGTCGTTCCCTCTCCCCCTCGCTCCCTCGCTAAGTCGCCCCGTCGCTTTGTCGTTCCCTCTCCCCCTCACTCCCTCGCTAAGTCGCTCCCTCTCATCTTCTCACCTTCACATTTTCGCATTTTCGCAATTTCTCTTCCTCACTTCGTCCCCTCCCTCATTCCCTCGTTCCCTCATTCCTCCCTCCCACTACCATTTCCCAGGCGTTACTTCACAAAAAAGTTCCCTCATTTACCAAAGATAATTCAATAATTCAAGATTCTCCCAGCTAAGTCAGTCCCGATTTATCGGGATGGACGACAGATTAGACCTCCCTGCCTCAAATCAACCATTCTGGAGGATAAAACCATCCGGAAGGTCTCACTCCCAGCTTCTGCCGGATCCCAAAAGTTTTGTCCGATGCGAAAATATCTTCTCATTACATTTCATTCTTCCGCGTATTCAGTGCCTTCCGTGGTTAAAACTCTTACATTACATTATCCGTGTTCATCAGTGTTATCAGTGGCTAAAAAATTTCTCTCCCAGCTAAGTCAGGAGTTTTGAACGGTACTCCGGACAAGACTTCTGGACGACCATTTCCATCAATATCATGCCAGTCCATGTCGCCCA
>CAZAHZ010000276.1:0-4744 GCA_964485055.1 uncultured Candidatus Cloacimonadota bacterium | reverse complement strand
TTTGATGAGGGGGACAGGTGGAAAGAAAACTTGAAGCCTGTCTCTACTCTACTGGAATTCAAGGAGCAGTGGGCGAAGCAGTTTTATCGGTGGTATGACCGGAATATCAGGAGGTTGAACCGGATGATGACGCCGTATATGTGGTATGTGGGGAATTACTTGAGGCTGTGGGGTGAAATGAGCTTGACAGGTGAAGGGTGATGTGGAAAGTGCAAAAATGAGAAACTTTAGGGAGATATGATGAGCAGAAAGGTGATGGATTATTTTCTGGAAATGGTGCAGATAGATAGTGAATCGCTTTATGAAGGGGCAATGGTGGAATATCTGCGCGATGAATTGGAGCGATTGGGAGCAGAAATTTATATTGATGAAGCAAATAAAGTGACTGGAGGCGAGACGGGTAACCTGATCGCCTGGATAGAGGGAGAGCCGGAAAAAGAGCCTTTGCTATTGTGTGCCCATCTGGATACCGTGAAACCGGGCAGGGGAATTGTGCCTGTGATAGATGGCGACAGGGTGCGGTCAGCGGGGATTACTATCCTGGGAGCTGATGATAAGTGCGGAATAGCGATGATCCTGTCAGCGGTTTCAGAATATCTTAGTAGCGGGAAAAAGCATGCTTCTCTGGAGCTTTTGTTTACAGTGAGTGAGGAGATAGGGTTGCTGGGAGCGAAGCAACTGGATTGCAGTCTTTTACGGGCAAAGCGGGGCTATGTGCTGGATGGTAATATATTAGGCGAAGTGGTGACAGCGGCGCCTTCTCAAAGTGGCTGGACCGCGAAATTTACCGGCAGGGCAGCACATGCGGGACTGGAGCCGGAAAAAGGAATTAATGCCATTAGAGCAGCCGCTGCTGCGATCGGAGCAATCCCGGACGGACGGATAGATGAAGAAACCACCATGAATGTGGGGATGATAGCCGGAGGCAAAGCCACGAATATTGTCTGCGAGGAAGTAACCGTCTTGGGCGAGATCAGGAGTCATAATGAAGCGAAACTGGCAGAACTGGAACGCAAGGTAAAAGAGCAATTCGAGGCAGCAGCCAGTGGCTCAGGCTGCGAGCTGGATTTCCAACTGGCAAAATCATTTTCAGCGATAAAGATCAAAGAAGAAGATGAATTAATAAAAATAAGCGAAGCAGCATTTGCCTCAATCGGCATCACTCATCGTTTAGTGGTGAGTGGAGGAGGCAGTGATGCCAATATACTGGCGGAGAAAGGGATACAGTTATTGATCGTGGGACCTGGGATGCAGAATATCCATTCAACAGCAGAATTTATATTGACGGCAGACCTGGAAAAAGGCAGGGATTGGGTAGCTGAAATTATAGAATTATGGAGCAGATGATGCAGAAATTAGTGATAATCGGCTATGGACAGATGGGAAAATTAATCGAAGAAATGGCAGCAGGACAAGGCTTTGAAGTGGTGAGTCGGATAGATCCGCAAATGGGTACCAAGCTCTGCCGAGAAGATATATGCGATGGTGAAATAGCAATAGAATTCACGGAGCCGAAATCTGCTTTTGAAAATATCTGCCAGTGCCTGGAACTGGGATTGAAAGTTGTGAGCGGAACAACGGGCTGGCATGAGCATCTGCCCGAACTGGCTAAGCTGGTGGCGAAATACCGGGGTAGCGTGGTATATGGCTCTAATTTTTCACCGGGAATGAATGTATTTTATGAAATAGTACGGGCAGCAGCGAGGAAGCTGAAGAATTTCAGTGATTATGATGTTTATGGTTATGAACTGCATCACCGCTATAAGAAGGACAGTCCCTCCGGCACGGCAAAAAACCTGGCAAAGATATTATTAGAAGAGATACCGGGTAAAGAGAAGGTGGTATTCGACAGCCTGCAACGGCAAAGAGCAGAAAATGAGCTACATTTTGCCAGCGTGCGGGGAGGTGAAATACCGGGAGAGCATCGCATAGGATTTGACAGTGCTTATGACACGATAGAGCTGCGTCATACGGCGAGGAACCGTAAAGGACTGGCTGCCGGGGCTTTGATGGCAGCAAAGTGGCTGGGCAGCAGGCAGGGATTATATGAATTTGGGACTGTGATGAAGAGTGAGATAGAGAACCAGGGAAAAGAAAGGATATAAAGAAGGATCTATGCTGGTGGAATTTATAAAGATAACAGCCCAGGGAAATGATTATATCTATATTGATACAAGAAAGTATCCGATAAAGGAAGAAACGCGAAGTGACTTGGCGAGAAGACTCAGTGACCGTCATTTCGGGATAGGGAGTGACGGAGTGGTATTTCTGGAAGCGAGTGAAGAGTCAGATATCCGGATGAAGATGTATAATGCGGATGGTAGCGTGGGGAAGATGTGCGGCAATGCCTTTCGGTCTGTGGTGTACCTGTTGACACAGGAGAAAAAGCAGGAGAAATATCTGGTGGATACGGATAGTGGCAAACGGAGTGGATGGCTGGAAACTGAACCTGATATAGTGACAGTAAGTATGGGCAATATAGAGCAATTTGATCAGACAGATGACAGTGAAGGATCAGTATTTCTGGTGGGAATCGGTAACAGGCATCTTGTACGGATCGTGGAAGATCTTCCGGCGATAAATGTGGAAGAGGAAGTGAAGCTCTATCGGCAGGAAATGGCTGAGACAGACCTGAATTATGAATTTGTGGGAGTAATTGGAGAAGACAGCTTGAGAATAATTATATATGAGAATGGCAGCGGATTGACCTTAGCCTGTGGGACAGGGGCAGTGGCAAGTGCTTATACCTGCCGGCAGGAAGGATTGGTGAGTGGAGACAGGATCAAAGTAATGATGCCGGGAGGAGAAGTAATAGTCGAGTTGGGGGGAGATGAAATTTTTCTGAGCGGTAGAGTGCAGGAAGTGTTCAGAGGCAGTATTGAAATATAAAAAAATATTTTTATTAATAATATTGTTGACGGGATGTATGTTGTATAGCCATGACTGGTTAGGCAGGGATAAAGTGGCACATTTTAGTACGAGCCTTTTTTTAACCTGCTGGAGTTATGGACTTAGTCAGGATATATTTGAGCAAAAGAGCAATGACAGCCGGTATTTGGCTGTGGGAGTGACGTTAAGTATGGGGCTTGGCAAAGAAGGTTCAGACCGTTATATTAGAAAGGGTAAATGGAGCTGGGAAGATCTGGTATGGGATGCAGGCGGAATATTATGCGGGTTGGTGTTGATCAATAATAAGATAATAGAATAAATGAGGATAATCATGGAAGAGAAGACAGAAAGAAGTATCGGAGAATATCTGAAATCATTTCGGGAAGAAAAGAACCTGATGATCAGCAAAATATCAGAAAAAACATGTATTAGTGAACAATATATCAGGGACATTGAAAATGATAAATTTGATGATATGGGTGGAATAGGCTATGCCAAGGCGATGACGATAACTTATGCCAAAGCCCTGGGTGCAAATGATAAATTAGTTCTGCATTTATTCAACAGCAAATATATCAAACCTGTTCCTACATCAATATACCGGAGGGAGCAGCAGCCTAAGAAATTTATGATACCCACGAGTTTATTTTCCATTCTACTACTGGTGATACTGTTTATAGTGGTGGTGATAGTGATAACAAAATTGTATCAGAGCGGAGATTTCAGATTACCATTTCGTCAGAATGTGGGACAAAGCAAAGTGGAGAGAGCCAATATCCTCAAGGGTCCGGTAAAAAACACAGTGAGCTTATATGACAGTCTGGAAGCAGAGAAAGCAGAAGCCAAACAACAGCAGAATGAGTTGGTGAATAAGGTAAAAGCAGTGCAGGTAGATATGTCGGCTCTTTTAGACAGTATAGATTATACGGATAAATATCTATTCAAGGGGAAAGATTCGCCCTATAATGTAAAGGAATAATGCGATTTCAAGAAATAGAATACAGCCACCTGCTGGAGCGAGTAGAAAAGCCGGGTAGATATACGGATTCAGAAGTAAATGCAAGTCATAAGAAACCATCTGAGGCGCAAGTATGTTTTTGTCTTGCCTATCCGGATGTATATGAAGTGGGATTTTCGCATCAGGGACTCAAGATACTATATTCGATCTTGAATAAAGAGAGCGATACAATGGCAGACCGCGTATATGCACCCTGGACAGATATGGCTGAAGAACTGCGGCGGGAGGTAATTCCCTTAATGGCTTTAGAGAGCAGAGCAGCGATCAGAGATTTTGACATATTAGGTTTTACCATGCAATCCGAATTAACATATACGAACATATTATATATTCTGGAACTAGGAGGGATCGGTTTACGCAGCTTAGAACGTGGCAAGACGGAACCGTTGGTGATAGCGGGAGGACCATGTGCGGGTAATCCGGAGCCAATGTCAGAATTTATAGATGCCTTTTTAATCGGAGATGGCGAAGAAGCAATATTGGAGATCAAGGAATGCGTGAGAGCACATAAATCTGCGAGCCGGGAAATGAAGCTACGAGCCTTGAGTGCGATAGAGGGCGTTTATGTACCGCAGTACTATCAGAAAGATTCGGGTCAGATCAAAGCGCGGAAATATATGGATTTTGATAATGCGATGACTCAGGCAGACCATCAACTAGTCCCCTGGATACAGCCAACCCATAATCGGTTTGTTTCGGAGATCATGCGAGGTTGCAGCAGGGGTTGCCGGTTTTGTCATGCGGGCTATTTTTACCGTCCGGTGCGAGAGAAATCACCGGAAGTGGTGAAGGAGCAGATCCGGGTAGCCAAGGACCTGGGAGCGCCGGTGCTGCGCC
>CAZAHZ010000275.1:0-4759 GCA_964485055.1 uncultured Candidatus Cloacimonadota bacterium | reverse complement strand
TTTCCTCTAAAGTAGATAATCTGAGGTTAAAAATATCAATCGCTCAGTTTAGGTACAATTCTCTAACAATGGGACTTGCCTTTGCTTTTTAAAATTAACTCAATTAGGCGAACAGAGATCATAAAGTAAAGAAAATGATCTCCAAGAAATAATTTTTATAAAAAATAAAAAATATTGACTGTATTTTCCAGCCGTAATATAGTAATTATTGAATAAAGCAGGAAAAATTACCGGAGGAAATATTGAAATATAAAGCAGGTTTTTGTCAATTTAACCCAGAATTTCTGGCGAGGGAAAAGAACCTGGAGAGGATGGTCAGCCAGGTTTCAGCAACCAAAGCGGATTTAATAGTTTTTCCGGAATTAGCAACCAGTGGTTATACTTTTTCGTCTGTGTCAGAAGTGGAACAGAGCGCAGAAACCAGTCAAAATGGCTTAACAGCAATAGTAATGAGAAAAGCAGCCTGGGAAAATCAGTGCAGTATTGTTGTGGGCTTTGCCGAAAAAGATGGTAATCACATTTATAATAGCGCCATGCTGATCAATCCCAATGGCGAATGCCATGTTTATAGAAAAACTCATCTATTTCTGGAAGAAAAAAAAATCTTCTCTCCAGGAAACACCGGATTTCAGGTTTTTTCTGCTAAACATGATGTGAAAGTGGGTATGATGATCTGCTGGGATTGGATTTTTCCGGAATCTGCCAGAACTCTGATGCTTAAGGGAGCTCAGATCATTGCCCATCCCGCCAACCTGGTGCTGCCCTGGTGTCAACAGGCTATGTTGATACGATCTCTGGAAAACCGCATTTTCACTATTACTGCTAACCGTACCGGGTTTGAAAAAAACGGCAGGCTGATAAATAAATTCACCGGTCACAGTCAAGTAACTGGCACAAAAGGTGATTTGCTGCTGCAGGCGAGCGAAAAAGAAGAATATATCCGAGTGGTTGAAATCGAAACCGAAGAGGCAAATGATAAATCAGTCACAGCCTCCAATGACCTGATAGCAGATCGTCGTCCGGAATATTATCACTCATAGCTCGTGACTGCTAATTTTATAATTGACGGATTAAAGCAACAGATAATTATTGGCAGAGAAGAAATTGGAGAAAGAAATGGCAGAGAAAAGAAATAGTAAAGAAATAAAAGAAATTAATTTACCGATTATTCCCTTGAGGAATACGATTGTTTTCCCTCAAACAGTAACTCCATTGCTGGTGGGACGTAAAGGTTCGATCAGTGCAGCAGAGAAATCTCTGGTTCGTTCAAAACGAATAATATGTGTTCCGCAAAAAGGGCTGACAGAAAGCGAAATAGACCCCAAAGCCAATGATCTCTACCGTGTGGGAACGCGTTGTACAATCCTGCAGGTATTGCGTCTGCCGGATGGGAATATGCGATTACTGGTAGAAGGAGACTATCGGGTGAGGATAAAACGCTATTACCGGTCACGCGATTATCTGAACGCCACTTATGAATATGACGGGAAGGAAATGACTACTGATCCACTGGAGACCGAGGCGTTGCTGCGTTCATTCCGTCGCACCTTTGCCAATTATATCAAACTGAATAAATCAATCCCGGATGAAGCTCTGGTGCCGATCAACGAAACTCACAGTCCCAGAGATTTTTTCTATTTTGTCCTGGCAAACACGCAGATAGATATTTCTGAGAAGCAGCGTCTATTTGAGGTAGATGATCTCACAGAATCCATAAAAAAACTATTTCGCATTATCCAGCGAGAAATTCAGATACTGCAACTGGAAAGAAAAATAGATGTGGATGTAAAGGAAAAACTGAATCAGGTACAAAAAGAATACTACCTGAATGAGCAGTTGAAAGTGATACATAAGGAACTGGGGATATCCAGAGAAGAAAAAGCCGATTTAATAGATTTTCAGAATAAGCTGAAGGAAACACCCTTACCGGAAGAAGTAGCCTTGAAAGCAGAAGAAGAAATCAGCAAACTCAGCAGACTTAATACCATGTCGCCGGAATATTCCGTTGTTCACAACTATTTAACCTGGCTGTTTGACCTGCCGTGGGAAAATCCCGTTATGCACGATTTTGAATTACCGGAAGCCCGTCAAATCCTTGATGCCGATCATTATGGTCTGGAAAAGGTGAAAGAACGCATTCTGGAATACCTGGCAGTGATGAAACTGGCAAGCCAGGTAAAAGGACAGATCTTGTGTTTTGTTGGACCTCCAGGAGTAGGGAAAACATCCTTAGGCAAATCAATTGCGAGGACTTTAAATCGTAAATTCGTCCGGCTTTCTTTAGGCGGAGTGCGCGATGAGGCTGAAATCCGCGGACATCGGCGTACCTATATTGGAGCCATGCCCGGTGTGATCATTCAGAGCATCAAAAAAGCGGGAACTCGAAATCCGTTGATCATGCTGGATGAGATAGACAAATTAAGTACTGATTTTCGGGGAGATCCTGCCAGTGCACTGCTGGAAGTTCTCGATCCCGAACAAAATAACAGTTTCCGCGACCACTACCTTGATTTTTGTTATGATCTGAGCAAAATTCTCTTCATCACTACGGCAAATACACTGACTACAATTCCTCAGCCCTTGCGGGATAGAATGGAAATCATCGAATTACCGGGTTATACATCCTTTGAGAAACAGAATATTGCTGAGAAACACCTGATCCCAAAAGTACTGAAAGAGCACGAAGTAGTTGATAAGATCAATATAAAATTTAAGCAAACTGCTATAGAAGAGATCATCGGGAAATATACGCGTGAAGCTGGAGTGCGAAATCTGGAACGGCAAATTGCTCAAGTGGTTCGCAAGCTGATCCGTGCTTACCTGGAAGGTGAAGTAAATAAAAATGTTATTATCTTCCCCAAAGATTTGGAAAAATTCCTAGGAATACCCAAACATCTCTATTCCGAAGTAAACAGGAAAGATAAAATTGGAGTGGTTACAGGCTTAGCCTGGACCGCTTATGGTGGCGAGACTTTGCAGGTGGAAGTGGTTAAGATGAAAGGAAGCGGCAAATTGAAGCTCACCGGTCAACTTGGCGATGTAATGCAGGAATCAGCCCAGGCAGCTTACAGTTATGCCCGTTTGCAGGCAGAAAAATATGGTATCCAGGGTGAATTTTACAAAGATATGGATATTCATCTGCATATTCCGGAAGGAGCTATACCCAAAGATGGACCTTCGGCTGGCGTAACTATGGCAACGGCAATCATCTCAGTGCTCTCTGAAAAACCTGTCCGGCACGAAATTGCCATGACAGGCGAAATCACACTGACCGGTCTGATTCTAC
This sequence comes from uncultured Candidatus Cloacimonadota bacterium, assembly GCA_964485055.1. GTDB lineage: Bacteria > Cloacimonadota > Cloacimonadia > Cloacimonadales > TCS61 > Stygibacter. The sequence goes on along the minus strand of CAZAHZ010000275.1, from coordinate 1,473 downwards.
CCATCGGGGGGTTGCCGGAAAAATTGATAGCAGCCAAACGCTCAGGCATCAAGGTAGTAATCATTCCCAGAAAGAATGAACCTAACCTGAAAGAAGTGGCAGACGAGATCAAGAAGGAAATGAATATCATTCTGGTAGATGAAATAGACGAAGTGCTTGAAAAAGTACTGATCTGATGGAAATTAAAGAATTTGATAGAACTGTTTTACCGGATGGTGTTGTGCGATTTTGTTTTGCAATGCCCTCCGAAAATTTTTTATATGCCGGCTACATACTGGAAAGTCTGGAAGGCTTATGCATATACACCACACCAGAGAACAATCCTGATATAATGCAAATAGATGTTGTTCCTGATCTGATCAAGGAATTTATGTCGATCTTAACTGAGCTGAAGAATATGGAAATTTGATCTATTCTGAAGTGATATTTTCGATTTTTTGCTTCATAACCTTAAAGTAATCGCCTACCCAGTTAATTTTGATATTGGGCACAGGTTCACTGCCCAGGAAGGCTGCCATGGAATCCGGATGCTCAGGTGCAAAACCGTGCATTCCCGGAAGGGCTTTCCGACCCATATCGCAAGGTTCTATCTGGACTCCCGGTTCCATTAAAAGAAAAGTCTCGCCGAACATATTATCTTCATACCAGACTCCGTGCTTCTTTAAATATTCCTCGTTTAATATGGATGATTGAGGTATTTCAGCCAGAACTTTCAGTATCACTTCCCTTGATTTATCATTAAAATACCAGAAGCGAGCCATGGTAGAGTCATATACTGCTACATAATCCCTGCCAAACTTCAGTCCCAGACTTTCTACTTTACCTTTAACATCAACAGTACCACTGAGCGTTGTCATACCATGATCGCTGATCAAAAACAGAGAATAATCCTGATAGTTCTCCTTGATAACATCAACCAGCTTTCTAACCTTGTTGGCATACCAGTCCAGTTTGGGCAGGATTTCTTTGCCATCTTTGGTTACCTTGTGCAGCAATCCATCCATGGCAGCCGTATAGAGAAAGGCAAAACGGATGTCTCCCTGTTTTACCTGCTCAATCATGGCATCAATATTCTGTTCCTCAGTCAACCGCCAGTTGGAAATCGAAAACGGGAGGTTATTACTAACCAGCAGGTCTGCCAGATTCGGAGTAGGAGAAATACCACCCGGAACAAACATATCGGTCTTTTCGATGTAATCAAAGTAATGCAGGCGGTTAAAAGGCATGGCATACATCTCAAAATAACCTGTGAAATGATTTATCCTGGCAATAACTTTGGAAAGATAATGCCGTACCCGCCAGCGATCCATGATCACTGAAGGCAGATAATTTAATCCCAGATTCTTGAATATCTTAAAAGGTGAATCTGTCGGATTATAATAATAAAAAATCAGGTGCTTGTGGACGGATGGACGCTCACCATAGATTTTCATGGTCATCAATCAAACCCTAATTTCATGAATTAGAAGCCCC
>CAZAHZ010000274.1:0-4765 GCA_964485055.1 uncultured Candidatus Cloacimonadota bacterium | reverse complement strand
GTTTCAGCAATTTATAATCTGAGGGGGAAAATGTGGAATTATTTACCTATCTGGTCGTTGCCCTCGCCCCTCGCAGATCGTGCCGTAGCCTTGGGCGAAGGTTGAACTTATGGAGTACAGTCAGCGGTGCAAGTCCAACTTATCTGGTTAGTTAATAATTCAAGATAATGCAAGATCTTTAAGAAAAACATGGCATCCCCCCGGAATTAAAATAAAACCTTTTTCAAAGTGTCCTGAAAGGGCAGTACTATAATAGTCCCGATTTAAATCGGGATGAAACCGATGGGTCATATTAAAACCAAACTCAGCCCTGAGGGGCTGCACCACGCAAGTGCAACCCCATTCGGGGTTGTTTTTGGGGTAGTGTCATTAACAAGGGCTTGCACCCGTGACTATTATAGTTCCACCCCATTAGGGGTTCAAATTAATTTAATCAAAAGAATTCCTCGACGCTCTGCGTCGGGGTAAATAGGAAAGTTTGAAAACCTGGGTTTTCATTCACACACTTTCCTTATGATACCTCGGGGCTTGCCCCGGGGTAGTTCATTAAAAAATTCGTTTATAATTCATATAATATCAATTAGTTATGACATGTTTCAGGAAATAAAACTGGGGGATGCCTGAAATAATATCCTTCTACCAGGTAATTTAAAAACGATATACCGCATAAACCGCTGATTAACGCTGAAAAATACAATAAAAAAACAGATTAAACAGGCTCTCCCTACACATTTAATCCACACCTTCATTTATTTTCTTCTTTCGCGTCATTTCGCGCCTTCTGGATGAGTCGGAAGTTGCAGAGGCTATTCGCGGTTAAATACTCTTCTCTTTTCTTCATTCCATTCAAAATTATTCAACTGCCCTGAGGACGCGGAAACCCACGTGGTTGTAGCTGCTGCCGGGACCGAAGCTGCGATAAGCTACACGGCAGTAGTCGGCACTGCTGTTCCAGCTACCGCCACGGACTATGAGGTAAGTCCCGCTATCAGGTCCCGTTGGATTATTATCTGGGCTGATACAGTAATAAGTCAAAGAATACCAGTCATTACACCATTCATTAACATTTCCGCTCATGTCATAAATACCAAGCTGGTTATACTCTTTTGTCCCTACTTCATGAGTCTGAGAATCGGAATTAGAATCATACCAGCCATAATCTCCCAAATTATCCATTGTGCCACTGTACCGATAATTATCTGTCCAGTTCAAACCTCCTCTCGATGCATATTCCCATTCCGCTTCCGTAGGCAATCTGTAACCATCTGCACTAAAATTACAGCTCGAGTCTGATAGATCATAGCAGGGAGTCAAACCCTCCTGCTCTGATAACCAGTTACAATATACTATACCTCCATACCAGGTTACTTCGATAACTGGACATTCGATATTAGAAGCATAATTACTTCCTCCAAAGTAAAAACTTCCATTAAAGTCTATAGCACAATTGTAATTATCCATATCTATTAACTCAATACCATTATAACTGCCATTTGATGATACTCCGTAGGAATTCAAGAATTCGATGTAGTTAGTATGCGTTACTTCATACTGCCCAATATAGAAGCTGCTAAGCGTAACTTCATGAACTGGTAATTCAGCACTAAACCCCTCATTAAAATGGTCACCCATCTCAAAAGTGCCACCCTGCACAAAAACCATTTCACCATGATCGCCCACTTCGCTTGTTGTAAAACTCCATACATCTCCCTCAGTCTCATATTCCCCATCATCAGCAATTATCTTCCAATAATATATTGTTCCAAAATCTAATGGTCCCGAATCGTAACTTGTATTACTTTGACCTGAACTAACTGATGGTGGATTAGATGAAGTTCCAAAATAGACATCATACGTTAAAGAATCACTTTCAGGGTCTGTACAAGTCCAGGACAATGTAGGATTAATTATGATGTCTTCTGCTTCATCTACCGGATTTGGACTCGAAGGCAGGTCTGGTGGCTGATTCTCAATTTCTTCAGATTCCGTAGAAAATGTCCAAACTGGACTTATTGTCTCATATTCTCCATCACTTGCTACTATCTTCCAGTAATAAGTAGTTTCATAATTCATGACTCCTGCAATATAAGTGGAATCACTCTGACCAGTACTAACCAAAAAAGAATCTGTAATTGTCCCGAAATAGACATCGTAACTAAGCTCATCTCCGTCAGAATCAATACACGACCAGGATAATCCCGCATTTACCGATACATTCAACAAACTGTCTGCCGGAACAGGATTAAATGGAATCCCCGGTGCTTCATTGTCAGGTTCCGTAGATTTGTCCGAACAGCCAATCATCAAAAATAAAGCAACTACCAATACAAATAATATTTTCTTCATCTTTCACCCCTTATTCTCTTTTGTTTCATAATCATTCACTTCTTTTTACAATACTCATAAATTGGTTTATTATGGTCAATGAAAATAATATCCTGCTACCAGGTAATTTAAAAACGATATACCGCAGAAACCGCTGATTTACGCTGAAAAATACAATAAAAAAACAGATTAAACAGGCTCTCTCTACACATTTAATCCACACCTTCATTTCTTCTCTTCTTTCGCGTCATTTCTCACCTTCTTGATGAGCCGGAAGCTTGCGAAGGCTATTCGCGGTTGAAAATCTTTCTTAACTGCCCTTTTTAACAGCGAAAACCATTAAAGTACGCTAAATGAAATAATATTTTCTACTCTTCATTTATATTTGTCCGTACTGTCCATTGTTGATAATCTTCTCTTATAACCAAAGACTACATTGACCGCTATGAATAGCTCAATTCCATATCTGCAAATCATAATTCCACTTTTTTTGTAAATTATTTCTTTCGAATAAAGGTTCAATAAATTTCTCGATGAACCTTACACATTCGGGGAAAGAAAGATCAGATTTAAGACCATGCCTATGAAGAAAAGCGTTCCACTGAAGTTGTTTATTTTTCTCATTAATAAAATTATCTTTGTAGATTTCAAATCTTTTCGACAAGCTGGTCTTCCGATTATTGAATGTAGTTTCGATAGCTTCTCTCAATATAGATGCATCGAAATTACGGTGACTGGCAAGGTGATAGATGTCATAGAAATCTTTCATTCTGCTGGTTGCTAATCCAAGTTTCACAATTGCTTCTAATTTCTCTGCAATAGCAGATTCGGGTGTATAAGCTATCAGTCTGGGATATGGCATATCTGGCAATAGAACCGGGAAATCTAACTCAACGGGATTTGGTATTATCTTATCACCAAAACCAATATCAAAATGGATTCTCCGATTTGCCCTGCCAAGATAAGCTTTTATATTGATTCTAATACCTTGATAGTCAGTATCTTTTTTGATAACCTCTGATGTTATACTTTCAGGATCAAACCTAATGCCATCCTCTCCTGACAAAACGACGACTTCCTTCACTACTCTTAAAATATCAGCATGAGTACTTGAAGTATTTATTCCTAAAAAATCAATATCCTTAGTAGGACGTGACCTGGGAATTTCGTAAGCAATAAATAGCAAAGCTCCTTTAAGTATAAAATTGAGCTTATACGCTGATATTGATAATCTGTAGAGAAATCTCTCCTGGAAATACTGTAGTAGAACTGCATCGAAATCTCGACTAGAATCCCTGGCTATTTTGTTTAATCTTGCTCTGATGGATGCTTCCAGATTCTTTATCTGATTTTTCATTCTATAACCAGAGCCTTAAGATACGGAAATAGTATTGACTTAACACGACACTTAACAGCATAATCCTGTAGCTTGATAAGATCAGCATCCTGACGCTTGAGATAATTTTTCAGACCTTCCAGAGCCAGGTCATCACCCAGTTTATTTCGGTAACGGAATATATCACATAAGGTTTTCTCTGCATCATAGATTTTGAATGTGCCAGTCTTGGTGACGATTTCTTCAATACCGCAATCGTAAAAGCGGTCTCGATAATAAAAAACTACTACTGGAGGATATTCTATTTTACTACACTTTTCTTTATTAGGCAGAGCCACATAAACCTTATGTGGATTTATGGTCGAAAGCTGATGATATTCAAGTGCTGAAAGCAGGCATATTACTCCTTTGGACATTGAATTACACACATCAATGAAGCTTTGAGAATAACTTCCTTCACTGCATACTTCTGCTAACCTGTAAAGCCCCGCTGTAATTCTCTCAACTTTACCTTCATCAAGCAGTTGTTTTACCTTCCGAGTATGAAATCCTGCCTCTTTCAACTCCTTCATACGGGCATAACCACTGTTCTTCTTAAAAAACTTTATTATTTCACTCATGGTTCAATTCCTCTGTCAATAATATCTACTGACCGATAAAAAGAACCGCTGCTTTCAAGTCAATTTATAATTCATTTCAACCAGATTTCATTGCATTTTTATTCGCCGTGAAATTCAAAAGACTCTCAGCCGCTAAAGCCGCTAAAGCCGCTAAAGTACGCGAAAAAATATAATAAAGAGAAATAAATAATCGCAGGCATTTTTTAGCATAATCACTGATTTTCATTACGACTATATTTAGTTGAAAAATTGTCTGAACATTATGCTATGAGAGAGTTTTTTATCATATTGAAGGCAATATAACAGAACTAAATTTTAATTCAGAATGATAACACTGTTGAGATAAATCATATAGCGTTAGCAAATCATCTCTATAACCCCATAAAACCTACTGATAATGATATATTAGATAGTACTCATATTTTTTAATAAAGAATTTATATATTTAGCTTGACAGATATCATTACGTTATATAGCCTGCACT
>CAZAHZ010000273.1:0-4789 GCA_964485055.1 uncultured Candidatus Cloacimonadota bacterium | reverse complement strand
GCCAGGTTACTCAGGAGCCAATCTATTTCACAGATAAGGATATAGACACATTCACCAACGTTATCCAGCAGGACTCTCTCATTTATGCTCTGGGTGGCGACTGGCAAAATCTTTATTTCTATTGCTTTGATCAGGAACTGCACCAGAAATTGAAAAGGAAGGTTTCTGATGGCGATTACAATACTGCCCTGATACCCTTTAAACAAGGCTTTCTGATCAAAAACGTTAATTATGAGGATTCAAAACTGCTGGAAATTGATAAGGCTGGAAGCATCATTAATTCGCTGGTTGTTGATGGCAAAATTGAAGAATGTTACGTGGATAAAAACGAGTTATTATTATTTATTCGCCGGAATAAACAATATCTCCTTGCCAAAGTCAATAAAAAATTCGAGCTACATTCTGAAATGGAGCTGTCCGGCTTCAGCGAATTAACCTATGGCATAACATATAGAATACGTCGGACAAAGGAGTATAATTATGTGTTTCTTTGCACTCAAACTGCCAGTATATATGTTTTTGACAGGAACTGGAATCCTATAAAAAAGGTGATACTGGCTGATAATGAGAGTTATATTGATTATCAGCTAAAAATCTGGAATGATCAAATCATTCTTGATCCCCTGCAAGCCTCCTGGCTGTTTTATCCAGAATACTATGTTGATTATACGGGGTATATCCCTGCTGCTGATCAGGTACTATTTTTCGATTTGAAGGGTAATTTATTAAAAACTACTGATATTCCCCGACAGAAGAAATGCACTTCCGAAATGATATATGAGGAAAATCTGTTTATCCAGCAGCCGGGATATAATGATACTCTCTATGTGGTTTCCACTGATGGCAATATCAAGCAGGAAGTTGATCTGGATTTCTCGTTCCACAAGAAAGATCATATATTGCTCTCTTCCGATAAAATATTGTTTGCCGGAGCATATAGCCAGTGCAGAGAGTGGCAACGTAGAGGTTTACTGTTAATCAGCGAGCATCCTCAAGAATCGCTGACGCTGTTCCCAATGAATAAAGATGCTCTAACCCTGAGCAGTGCCTTTAATACAGGAAACACCGAAATGCTCAGCGAATTGATGGAAAGATGGTATACGGCTGATATTCAGCCCAAAACAGAATTTGATCATATCTGGGAAAAGGAAGCCTATGCTCTCTATGAAATGATCTTTCCCGGGATTTATAGTTTCAGCAGAACTAATCATCAATATTCTAATGGCACACCATTTTATAATCCTGAATACCATCTGATCCCTCACAATATCTCTATCGAAGTCTCCGATTCCCTATTTTTGAATGATACTGGCAAAACCACATCTTACTTGTTCTGGCGTTACCTGCCAACCGACATCAAATATGAGATCACTGATTTCCGCCCAGAACTCACCTTGGACCTTAAGATCATTTATTCCACCGATGAGATTTCCGCAGCATTATCAAGCTACCTCTCCTTATCGCAAAAAGATCACTTTGAACAGCAGCGAAGAAAATTTTTAAAAGATTATCTTACTATACCCATCCTGGATGGTACTATCGGGGTTATTCCCATTATCTACGGCTACTACGACTATTCTCACATTGTCTTTGACAGGGATTATCGAAAAGCGATTATCACTTCCAATTACAAAGGTAGATATTCCTGCTTTAAAGAATTAGGCGTCTGGAAAACATTGAGGGAATAGCGTTCTGGTGAATAAATTATAGAAAACTTGCCTTCTCTGTAAACGCAGTTAACGCAGTTTAGCAGGCTTTTGTCCATATTGTTCACCATGTTCATAATGCGTGACTCGATACTCGTGATTCGTGAATCGTATAAGTTTGAAGCCATAGCTGAAAAGCAATGGCTACATACAACTGACGGAATAGTGAAGCCCGGGAAATTATCTGATGTTCAGGAGTACTTTATGTGTTTCATTGAGAGCAGGGTAATCCACAAAATCTGCTATCCAGCTTAGAGGATTTGAATCGGATTTGTGAACAAAGAATCAAGATGTGCAATATTATTGATATTATAAAGCGTAAGTTGTTACAGGGGGTGGCGTGATGTTGAACAGTCTCAATGTATGAGACTGTTCAACCCAAGTAATTGATTTATAAAGAGAAAAATCTATATAAGGCTTATGAAGTGCACATTTTTGTTAAAATAGGGTCATTATTCAAAATTGACATTTCTACTTTAAACTTGTAATAATATAGTGAAGGATCCAGCAGGAACCTGGAAGGAGTAGAAATACATTTTTAATATGTAGTAACGTTATAATAATATTTGAAGACAGCTATTGAGTTAGATGAAGTGAATATAATAAGTGATACACTTGTAACCCACAGGGAAGCCACTCTGGAGTCACAGCAAATATTTCAGGACTAAAATAGCAGATAAAGTATTATTATTCAGTTAATTGTGCTGAAATGACGATTAAAAAGGAGAAATTAAGCAAATTATAACGGGTGAATAAATATATTGGGTGGGAGAAATGGGAAATATAATAGAGGAACTGGTGTATGGAATTAATGGAAAATGGAAAATTATGAGGGAATATAATCAATTTAAAAAGACGTGATTCGTGAGATGTGAGCCGGGAGACGGAGTGAAGGGATTGAAGAAGTGACGACGTCGAAAAATCTCTTAAGTTATATCTAAAAGGTACGGTTTGAAATCTGAGAAGTTCGTTAAGCAATTAACAGACCGATACATTTTGAAAATGCTTTATTGAAGACATTGATTTGCCACGCATTTGTCAAGAAAATCTGAAAGTGTGCAATATTATTGATATTATAAGGCGTAAGTTATTACAGGGGGTAGCATGATGTTGAACAGTCTCGTAATAATCATGAATAAGAAATAAAAAAAATTATTTGACATAATATTTGCTTAATATTTTTATTTATTAGTGGATATTATGAATGAAAAGGAGAATTATGGATTAATTAATTCATAAATAATTGTAAGGTTATGAAAACTTATCTAATTTCTTATGATTTAAGACAACCTGGTCGTAATTATATTGCTCTATATAGTGCAATAAAGTCTTATGGCACTTGGGGTAAGATCAATGACTCAACTTGGATAATTAAATCATATGACACCGCAATGAATATTACTAACAATTTGCGAAGTCATTTAGACCTAAATGACAGCATATTTGTCATCCAAACTCAAAGAGAAGCGGCTTGGTACAATGTAAAAGCTAATAATGATTGGTTAAATAAAAACCTTTAGATTATGAGAGTTAAATTTTCTGAGTATTATCAACCTTCTGAATCTGATTTAAAAGATATGTGGAAGGAAGGTATTTTTGTTTTCGATGCCAATGTACTATTAGACCTACATCGTTTTTCAGAAGACACTGTTAATTCGATAATGTCTATTTTCGAAAATATTAAAGATAGAATTTGGATCCCTTATCAAGCATCAAAAGAATATCATAATAATTTATGTAGTGTAATTAAAGAACAATGTAAAAACTATGAGAGTAGTATACGCAATTTAATTGAATTTAAGAAACAGATAGAGATGAAAAATTGTCATCCCTTTCTAAATAAATCAGAACAAGAAGAAATCTGTTCAATATGCAATAAATATGAAAAAATATTAAAAGACAAACAAGATGAAGTTAGAAAAAAAATCTTAACTAATAATATAAAAGAAGCTCTTGCAGATTTGCTGGAAAATAAAATCGGAGATGAGTTAACAGCTGAAGAAATTAATGAAATAATAAAACAAGGTGAAGTTAGATATAAAAATAGAATTCCTCCTGGTTATAAAGATCAAGATAAACAAAATCCAGAGAAGTATGGAGATTTGATTATTTGGAAAGAGATTTTGAAAAAAAACAAAGATAATAATAAACCCATTATATTTATTACACGCGACACTAAAGAAGACTGGTTTATTAATGAAATGGGATATACAGTAGGACTGAGGACAGAATTGATCAAAGAATTTAGAGGAGTAAATTCTAATTTGATTTATGGATATACATTAGATCGATTTTTAAAATATGCGAGTGAATATATTGAAAATACAAAAATTGAGGAAAAATCTATTGAAGAAGTAATAAATTATATTAAAAACATAGGCCTTGGGGGTGATAATAATGAGATTTTATATTCTGCTAGTTCAGTTGAAGGTCACGTTTCACCAAACGAAAACCAAGTTGATGGTCTAATATCTGATAGTGATAACTCATCTTCGATAGATGAATAATGTTTTTTTTTATAATTAATTATAAAAAATTTAAAACCGTGTACTATTCATCATTCGCAATTCACAAAAGTTTCCAATTACTATTTTCAAAAGAGAATTTATAAACAAGATAAATTAAACTAATTTAATTACTGGTTTCTTTTCGCACTTTTCTCGTATTTTACTCTGATTGAATGAACGACGGAATTGCTTCCAATAAATCGAAAACAGTTAATTACTAATTTTTCCGATCAGAGTTAACATAATATGGGTTGGGTATTTTTAGCAATTGATCTGATGAAGAAATTTTATACTCCAGGAAGCAGATGAATTATATTCTCATGTAGAGCCACATGTACGCAGTTTTGGAATCACCTCTTCGTAAAATATTAGCCACCATTTCCTTTTTCAGAGCCATCGACATCAGTTCAATTTAGTGCTAAATGATATACAAAACATTAACTCAGCAGAAAGCGTGCATGATAAATCCATCCGGCATGGGGGAAGAGGAATTGAAAAATGGAAAATGAAAAAGAAAAAAGGAAAAAACGGGAAGAAAGCTGTTTTTTCTAAAAGTGAAATATAGGTGTATGTATC
>CAZAHZ010000272.1:0-4793 GCA_964485055.1 uncultured Candidatus Cloacimonadota bacterium | reverse complement strand
TTCTCCAGTTGCCGGCTCGCATGTGAAATCAGGTTGATAGTCAAATTCCGGTTCCCAATCCATCACCAGTTGATAACCGTCATTGCAGATCTCGTTTTCCAGTGTTTGCAGTTGATTAATTGTTGGCGGATTCCCTACCCATTGTTCTCGCAGGGCATTGATCTCGTCAAAATGTTCCTCCTCAAATGACCAGACCGTATCCCAGTAGCCTGTGCCTGTCTCGTTGCGTAATATCCAGGAATCTGCTATGTTTGTAGGGTAGGAGTTATAAACTAATTGCCTGATCTGAGTTGCTCGATCGGTCAAAGGCACGGTTGGATCACCTCGGGCTGGTTCCGGCACAGATGGACAGACAGCCCAGAAAGGCAACGCTATCCCGCAGGTTGGCGTACCCAGGATCGTCCACATGGTACTTAGCCAGGCTGGTTCTCCAGAAGCTGATCCGTGCATTAATGCCGATGATGAAAAACTTAATCCGCAATTACTGTAGGAAGTCGGAATATAGCCATAGGGCGAATCTATATTCCACCTGTCTTCAAATGGAAGTGCCACCGGATTTTGATCTTCATCATAAAAATCCCGAATTATCAGTGGAAATATATCTTCCCAGGCAATAGGTCCCGCTTGAGCCAGGTCTGTTAAAACACTGTTCATCAAGGCATATCTGACTGTAGATGTACCCCCGCCTGCTATGGAAAAATTATCCCGCACCAGAAATCCGTATTCCGTATCCGCTGTATCATAAAGCCAATATTCCGTGGTTCCCACTTCCAGAACCACAGCAGCTCCCGTTGCATCCATCATCACGTAATTTGTATGTGTTTCTCTGCCCGATACATTGGTGCTGTCCAGAAATGTTAGAAATTCGTCTATTGTAGAATAATTCCGCAATGCCTGCAGCATGCAGTCTCCATTTCCGGGTAATCTTGTCAGATCTCCCGACAGGGCGTTTCCTATAGCCAGTCCTGCTTCATTCATGCCCATCCAGACGTATTCCGAGCCACTATTGCCGGAACCGGTATATTCATAAATAAAGGCATTATTATACAGCACCTGAACATTTGTCCCCGCTTCCCGTGATTTCCAGATGATCGGACGTCCATCTGCAGTCGCTGAGCCATTGATCACTCCCAGCGTGCAACCTATCACCTCACATAGTAAATACAAAAATATTACTAGAATTATCAATTTCCTCATTACTTTCCCCCAAATTTTATTTTAATAATAAACACTTGCCTTCAGCAACCGGCAGGTCATCCACCATTAAACGGTAAAGATAGACTCCACTACCTACACGGGTACCTTGATTATTATCTCCCTGCCAGGTTACACTGTAATTTCCAGTTCCCTGGCTGACATCAATTTCCAGGGCTTTCACTTTTTGACCCTTTATATTATAAATTCCTATCTCAGTTTTAGCTGCTGGTGTAGCCAGGGTAAATGAAAATCTTGTCTCCGGATTGAATGGATTGGGGTAATTTTGATTTAATGTCGCTTTTAAACTGCTCCCGGGTGCTGTTAACGACAGTGTTCTGGGTATAAAACCGTAATTCTTCTCTATATATGTCCAGCGGATCGTCTCCAATTCATCCGGTGTTCGCATCTCTATATAATAATATTCATTGGGACTATCCACTTCCACCGCAGCTCCATTAAAGGATTGCCATTCCGTCCACCCGATCAAGCCCACATTATCAAAATAACCGTCACTTGTTCCTGTGTCAGGTGGATAGATTGTCGAACGGTAATCTATAAACCGCTCAATAGATTCCAGTTCCGGTATATCTGCCCAGACATAAGTCCAGTCATTGTCTCCGTCCAGTGGAGGAGTTCCATACATGTTGATATAGGTTCCCCCAGTCCGGGCTTCAAAAGTCCGTATCTGCACCTGAGCATCATTCGTATTTACTGTCCTGATATAACCATGCAGCGAATAATCTACATCATCGTAAAGCTTAATCAAACCTTCCAGGTTCGTGATAACATTATCTCCGGCTGATGAATCCAGCTCAATACAAAGACAGTTATTTCCCAGATACGGGTCTTCCTCGCTTAGCCATTCATTATTGGAATTGATATTCCATTCACTGCACCCTTCTGGTTCAAAATTACCATGATATATTATCTCACGTCCTAATCTGAATTCCCAGTTCTCACCATGATTTATTGTGTTCAAAGATGTAAATGATCCCGTTTTGTGAAGTAATACTGGTCCAGTTGTGTAATATTCATCTCGATATTCCAGATCGGAAAATTCTATGAACCCATGTGAATATATCGGCATTGTCAGAGTATCAAGGATTATCTCTGCCTTTATCTCATCACGGTCAACATATAAATATCCATTAAGTTCCCTGGATTTTTGAGCTATATGATCCAGAAGGAATAGTCCAAATTCTCCCTCTGCAGGTACTGTGATATTATCATCTATATAGCACGGCTTTACATAAAATCTCTCAAATCCGGTCGCTCCGATCTCGGAATATAATATACACGTCGGACAGGTCTCTGTATAAGAGAGATCAAATATAAAATTACCCAGAGAATGGGCGATCAGCTTCCCATTATATACTTCAAATCCCTGCACTATATGAGGATGATGGCAAATCACCAGGTCTGCTCCGGCATCTGCCACAAAATGACGATACTCCATATCCCAGGCTTGCGGTACATCCAGACGCCAGGTGTAATTCTCATCTTCCGGTTCCGGCTCCTGATACCAGTCATTTTCAATATTGTCATAATTGCTGCCCGGAGCTACGGAATATTCGCTCCCGCAATGCAGCTCCATGATCACCAGATCACTTATATCCCGCACCTCATTGATTTGCTTCTGCATATAATATTTTGTGAGATAAGCAAAACCTGCCTTATCATAACCTGCATCCAGGTAAGGCTGAAAATTATTATACTGACCCGTCCGGTCGGATGATGCCAGAAATGCCAAATTTACTCCTTTACGGTTTAATAGAACCGGTCTGTAAGCTTCATACGAATTCAATCCCGCTCCGGAATGCAGTATCCCATTATCTTCTATCGCTGCCCACGTATCTGTTATGCCTTCCTCCATATAATCCAGTATATGATTATTTGCCAGAGTTACGACGTCTATTCCTGCATAACTCAAAGCTGCAGCATTTGTCTCATGCCCCTTGAAATAAATTGTCTTCGTAGGATGATGCGTTGTCGAACTGGTTAACGGACTTTCCAGGTTGGCTACTGTGATGTCCGCTGCATTACCCAGCATCTCCATGGTTGGATCAATTAATAATTCATAACCGTCTGAGCTTATTATATCATCAATGCTACGCGCCAGCATGATATCACCTGTAAAATTTATTGTTAATGGAAAACTGCTATCACCTTCATCTACTTCCAGTCTGCAACTGGCATAGCCCTCCAGCCCCGTTTCATCGGTTACTTTCAGTGAGACTGAATACAAATGATCATCCATCACTATATAAGTATAATCAAATTCTTCTAATTCCACTACTGTGCTGTCTCCCATCTGCCAGTAATAAGATAGTGTATCTGAATCCGCATCCTCCACATTCGCAAAGAAATGTGCCTGCACCTCTCGTGATCCGTCCCGCAATTCCCGCTGATTAATTATTTCATAATTGATACTTACCACCGGTGCTACAAGAAGCAGTGTCGTCATATTCTTCAGTTCATCAAAATATACTGATCCATTATCGCCAGATTTGTCATTTATGAATACAATACCCTTGATGCGCGGCATATAATCATATCGTGCCAGCCAGTCATCTCCTACCGGAAAATTGAACTCATGCCACTCTTCATTTGAAAAAGCTCCCTGATTGCAGGTTATCCAGTAATCCCGATCAAGGCATTCATTACCCGCTATGGAATATAATAGTACATTGAAATCGTCACAAAAACCTATCCCGATCACATCGCCCACGCTTTCAATATATATTGCTGCCTGCCACACATCTCCCACACTGACCGAGACTGGATGGAATTTAAATAATTTGGCAGTGTTTCCATACATATAAAGCGCTGACTCCGTTCCGTTATATCCGAAGTCATGAGAAAAATTCCATAGAGTCGGCTCTATATCAAGATCACGCCAGGAAAGCATTTCGGGTGGGAAATAATCAAAATCCTCGATTGACACATATTTATAGTAAACACTGTTGGCTGCCTCAAATCCCAGACAGAATAAGGGAAAGGATATTAAAAATACTAAAATGAATATCATATAACGCATTATTTGCCCCCTTTATTGATTGCAATTATTTCTTTTCGCTTCTTCTTGTGCAAGAAAAATCTGCTCTTTATTACTACTTTGACTAATTATCAGCTCAAATACTGATCATATCAAAGTCTCTCTCTTATAATATAAACATTTTTTATTCCAATTTCCACTCTTTTTTTTTCTCTATTTAAAATACTGGTTATTCCCTACGAAAAACTTGACTGTCAAAGTTTGTTATAAAAACTTACCCACGTGCTGGAGTAGCTCAGTCCGGTAGAGCAACTGATTCGTAATCAGTAGGTCGGAGGTTCGAGTCCTCTTTCCAGCACCACTGTAACATTCCTCCCAAGTTATCAATTTCTCTTGTGGTTCTTTCAGATTTATATAGCATCCAGATATTAGCTGATTTATACCTTTAAACTGGCTAAGTTGTTATTCTGAGAAACGTTTTTATTTGTGCTGCTGGTGGGGAGTAATGGATAAGGGGATAAAGGGGGTAAGGAGGTAGCTGAATGAGAAAAAGGGGGGTGTTGTGGAGATGAATTCTTGACAATAATGAACTAAAGAATAA
>CAZAHZ010000271.1:0-4808 GCA_964485055.1 uncultured Candidatus Cloacimonadota bacterium | reverse complement strand
GGTTTCTATTCCCATATTATCGATGATTCTCAGATTCTTTGTATAATCACCTTCATCCAGATCAGCAGTATCGATCAATAATCCTATTTGAGCAATTTCCTGATAGCCCAGTACTCCCTGATTGTGATCCAGCGTAAGCCAACCATTAATCAGATTACCCACTTCAATCTGTTGATCGATCTCAGAGCCCTGATCACCAATTATCTGGGCATTCAGGATAAGAGAAAGCGGAGCATCATCTGCAAGAGTTACATTCACTGCCCCCACGCCAGTTTCTCCGGGCAGCAGCACTCCAAATCCCTCTTCTGATTCACCATGCCAGTTAATAGTAATGCCGCTGCCAGTTCCTCCATCAGGCACCATACTGCCCCCTGAACCACCATTTAACGGAGTAGCAATATTTACATGTATCTGTTCGGGGAAACTGATAAATAAGTCAGTGATCCCTTCCATTTCAGCACCATTATTCTCCAAAGTCAATAACCAGCCTAAACTTTGACCTGGGGTATAACTATAGGAACTTAAACTTAAGTGTGAACCAGTAAGTTCACGGCCATCATTCTCAAAAAAGATTAAGTATTCCAGTTGACCAGCGCCGCTGTTTGAAATATTGAAATAGCTTTCCTGAACCGTATCTGCGGGAATTTCCAGCACTATTTCCTGCTGATCAAGGGTTAATTCAGGGGGAGGAGGATCTATCATGGATGGAAATTCGATCCTGTCCAGCCAGGCACCATCAGTGCCGTCAGTGGGGTCATTATCTTTTTCAAACTCCCAGATAAATTCATGAGGACCGGCATCCACTTCATACTGGACAAACTGCCAGTCAGAATTTCCACCCCAGACAGCAACTTGTTCATCATCTATATAAAATGTCAAAACTCCGCCATTATTATTCGGGATTTCAAAATTGGCATATAATTTGCGATAAAAACCAATCACTCCAGCTTCCGATAAAAACCCTGAAATGCTTAATCTGGCGTAACAGTTTACGCCCATCAAATCTGTTCTTGTTGAGTAATTACCACTCGCAGCTTCAGCATCTATTATCCAGTTTTCGTCACCACTCATCTGCCAGTTGAAAAGAGAAAAATCTCCTGATTCAAAATCCTCTACTGCATAGCCAAACACGCCACTCATCATCAGATCATAATTATATTCTCCGCTATAGACAAAAACCTGCAATTGATATTCAATTCCCAAAGGAGCAGTTTCTGATACTATCCCCGAGAATTCCACAATCTGGTCTTCGGACAGGTTATCGATCACGATTATAGTTGGTGAAATCGTCAAATTGGGGTTATAGCTGAGTAACATGATTGACACATTCTCAATGGCAGAACTTCCTGTATTTAAGATATTCAGATTCAGGCTCAATTCTTCACCCGGATCAGCTACATTATTATCGTTTCCCTCAGGATCATCAATTCTGAAATACTCTGACTGTAATTGAGGAGCATGCAGCACTATATCTTCACTGAACTGATTACTGCCTGCCTCGAATTGCAAGGTCACGATTTCTCCATCAGGGCAATAGCCAGCAATACTGATCTGGAAGACATCCATTATCTGCTGGTTCTGCTGAGGTTCAATTATTCCCTCAAATTCATAACTATCATCAATTATTGTTATATATTCACTTTCACAGCTCAAAGACAGTTCAAAACTACCCAGAGTTTCATTACCAATATTATTTAAATCCATTCCTATGGATAATATCTCGGTATAGTCAGCCATGCCATTGCCATTTCCTGCCGTATCATCTAAGATCAGATCTGTTATTTGCAAAAATCCTGATTGAGGAGATAAAAGCTCAATGTCTGCTCGATAAGGCATGTATTGACTTGCGGAAACTGTTAATAACAGCTCATCAACATAATCGTATTCAGTTAAAGACAGATTTGCCAGATTATCCAGACCGCTGAATGCTTCTGCTATCATCTGAGTCCCATCCCAGAGTGTGCATTTTGCTCCAGACATGCCAGCATCCACGGTAAATTCCTGCACGCCAAATTCCAGAGAAGCTGCATGAGTGGCAATTATCTGCTGAGGCTGCTGTACCCAGATTTCCATTGTGGGATCACCAAACCATTCAAATTCCTCAAATGAGATAAACAGATAATCTTCAAATGTGCAATTCAGACTCAGATATGTTTTACCATAATTAACTACATCACCCATTTGATAAACAGCATTATTAGCTGGATAATTTGCTCCGCACCATTCCAGGAATGTGGGCCAGATGGCATCCATCATACCCCAGACAAAACGGTCATTATTGCCTGAATAACTGATGCGGGTGGAACCAACTGCTCCCACAGCACCACCATCAGGATTGCGGAACCAGTGCTCTACAAAGCATTCATCTGTGCTTCCTGTGCCACTGTCATCATCTGTTTCATTATCAAAATAGCCGGTAAGACAATTAATAGACCAGATAACCGGTAATACGTCTCCATTGAGCAGCTGATCAACATCATTGCTATTATAACTCGGTTCACCCCAGCCAGTTCGTCCTCCATGATCACGGTGCGTAAGCAAAAAACATCCACTGTTCAAGATAGATTGCACATCGTTATCAGTACCGTTCCAGGGGAATTGCGGTTTTTGCAATTCAAAGGGTAATTCACCACCGGGAGTGTCATTTTCAAATATATAAGTATCCTGATTCCAGTAGGTTGGATATATCTCGCTGTTATTGTAGCCATTGTATTCAGTATAAACTCTCTGGGGTTCGTATCCTTCCTGATCCAGGAAATTTCTGATGTCCTCAGAAGTTTTGGCAAATCTGCGGTTGGCATAAGTGTCTGGGGGTTCAGAAGCACCATCCTGGAAAGCTCCAGCGATCAAGGCTGTCTGGTAATATTGCGGATCTGCAGGTGGATTCTGTTCATAGGCAATTATTCTATCTACTGCCCGTTGAGCATCTTCTACTGTATCCACGGGCAGTCTGCCAAAACTGAAATCCAGCAAATAATCAAATTCCATTTCCAGGTCAGCATAATATATATCAGTTCCCACCATACCCTCACCAGGGAATTCGTGTACATACCAGGGAGGAATAAATTCCGCATCACCAAAAAGCATAATTGATTGCGGACAAATATCACTTATTTCGCAATACTGGCTGATGTATGCCCTGATATCAAAGCAGGTTTCACCAGTTACAGCTGTGCTTACCACTTCAGTAACTATCCCCTTCTGCGCCTTCCAGTCCGCAAGCTCTCCTGCCTGGTCAATGAATATCTCAGGGCAGATCACCAGCAGATCGCTGCCTTCACTACGCATATCCCGATTCTCAATTATCTCAGTTTCTGCCAGAACTTCCGCACCATTGATCATATTATTAGAGATGAAATCCGCCATGTGGGGATTATACATATTACTGCTAATTCCTGTGGCTATCCCGGTAAATGAAATATCAAGCTCAATCCGGTGATAGATGAGCAGTTCACCACTTACCGGATTATATTGATAGGGATAAAAGCGGACAACAGCACAGGTTTGACCTCGGTAGTCGCTTTCCTTTTCTATTGCTGCCAGTTGCACGGGAAATAGTTCTCCCCTGCCATAAATAGTATTGTCAATTATGTATTGTGGTTCTGGTGCTCCTTTAGTTTCCGCAGCGGGTTGAGGAACAGGAGCCAGATGAGCGATCTGGATTTTCTCAGTATCCATGCTTACGGCATTTAAGATAGCCTGTTTTCCTGCCGGAATAGCTATCCACACAGCCTGAGTAGGCAGGTCTGGTGCTCCAGGATGCAGACTTTCTATACCGGGTGTGATTATTTTGGTAAATTCTTCACCATTATAATTGATCTCTAATAATTTATATTCTTCACTTGAATAGGTTAGATTTAATTGTCCAGCTGAAGAGCTACCCTTTTCAATAGAACCCATCAGGGTCAGAACTGATAACAATATCAATATTACAGTAATTTTTACCTTTAACATAATCTATTTTTCTCCTGTTTTTATTCAATTAATGAAATATTTCATTCTTTACCTGATTGTCAAAATAATTTTATAATTAATCCTTAAATCAAAATTTCCATTTGTTTTTTATGAAATATTCACGTAAATTGATGCACTCAACTTCAAATTTTTCACAAATATTAGGTATTTTTGCAGCATCTGGGCTATATTTCTCTTCAGTTATTACTGTACCCCCCAATATTTTTGCCTTAGCTACTATAAATGGATCCGCACTCGGATAACCCCTTAAGTAATTTCTCTTAGAAATGCTGAATATAAACTTATTGAAAGAAAAAATATCACTAACAACATTTAATTCTGCTGCTGTAGGAATTGTAAAAAATTGATTCTTGTGAAAATGACTGTATTCCATCCACTCCTTTACTTCCTGGAAAATCTGATTACGCCTTTGGATTTCATTATATACTTCACGGGTTGATAATAACTCTCCCGCCTCTACAAGTGAATTAAAATTACTCCAGAAAGTAGGAAAAGATTCAATATAAAGAGCTTTAAATATCTGACTGAGAGAATTACTATCGATTACATATATCAAGATAAAATTCCCTGGAGAAAATTCATCTCAAATTTACTGACTTTATCTACTTTGATATTCAGATAATCAGCTACTTCGAGATCGCTAATTTTGCCTTTATAATATTTCCGAAAAACAACTTCCAGATATCTCTCACTTAAATATGCTATTTGAGTTTTATAATAATCACCTCCGGATTTTTTGTGATTGCTTCTCAAAAATTGCTCTATCCATTTATTCCGGTAACTAGTGTCATGTCATTGATCAATTGTCGGATAAAGTCTTTTAAGCTTTATAC
>CAZAHZ010000270.1:0-4842 GCA_964485055.1 uncultured Candidatus Cloacimonadota bacterium | reverse complement strand
TGCTGAGATGCCATCTTTAGTAGCCATAAACATACATGCACCATTTCAGTCTCAAAATCTCAGTTATGATTCGGTGTATTACTGGCGCATTTCCGCCCGAGATCATGAATTTGAAACTTTTGGAGACGTCTGGAGTTTTCACACGCAACAGACCAATAATGCTCCTTTTTCGGCTTACAATCCTTTTCCGTCTTCCGGAGCTGATAATATTATGCCGGATCAAATTCTGTCCTGGTCAGGATACGATCCTGACGGTGATGTGTTAAGTTACAGTATTTATTTTGGAGATACCGTTGATCCACCTCTTCAGGTTGAGCATCAGACAATGACAGAGTTCCAGCCCGATTTACTGGAATATGATGATACTTATTACTGGAAGGTAGATTCTTATGATGGATGTGAAACCACGGCAGGTGTTTTATGGAGCTTCCATACCGTTCAATTGAATATTCCCCCTGCTAATCCCCATTCTCCGTTTCCCGAAGATAATGCTGTTCAGGTCAGTCTGAATTCCATTTTAATCTGGCAATGTGAGGATGAGAATAATGATATTCTTACCTATGATGTATATCTGGGAGACACAATAATTCCACCACTGGTCAGTTCAGATCAGTACGGAGATACTTATCAGCCGGAAGAATTAAATTTTGCGACGGATTATTACTGGAAAATCACAGCGAGTGATGGTGAATACCAAACAGAAGGGTTGCTTTGGCATTTCCGCACTGCGGGTGGTAACCTGCCTCCTTTAGCACCTTTTGATCCACAACCAGCGGATAACAGTACACTAATCAGCCCCAATACAGCTCTCAACTGGCAGTGCAGCGATCCTGACGGCGATGATCTGTATTTTGATGTTTATCTCGGGCTGGATGCTGATCCACCTGTTGTTTCCAGCCATCAGGTTTCCAATGTATATCAACCTGTAGAATTTTTACAGGAGAATTCCCGGTATTACTGGCACATCACTGCCTCGGACGGTGAAATTCAGACAGACAGTGAGTTATGGACTTTTTTTACAGGTGAGACAGGTAATAATCAGCCTCCAGATCAGCCACAGGTGATATTTCCGGCAGATGGTTTAGAAGATGCTGCTATTAATACTCAGCTTTCCTGGCAGTGTAATGACCCTAATGGTGATATACTCATCTACAATATCTATTTGAGTATTGACGATCCCCCTGTCCAGGTAGAGACCGGATTTACAGGAACCACCTTCGATCCAGGTGAACTGGATTATGAAACAACCTACTATTGGCAGATAGAAGCAGGAGATGGAGAATATTTAACTTCCAGTGATATCTGGTCATTCTCAACAGAAGCGGGGATTTTGCCGATCGAACTGGTGCCGGTTACGGGTGGTGTTTTTAATATGGGTAATGCCTATGAGACTGGAAATCAAAATGAACTGCCAGTTCATCCGGTAGATCTTGATGATTTTTTGATCAGCAGATTTGAGATCACCCAGGCTGAATGGGAAATAGTGATGAATAACAATCCTCCTCAGGGTGCCGGTGTTGGTCCTGACTTTCCGGTTTTCAATGTCAGTTGGGTAGATGCGCTTGAATTCTGCAATCAACTGAGTAATTTAGAAGGCTTCACGCCTTGCTATATTATTAATGGAATAGAATCCACCTGTGATTTTACTGCCGATGGTTATCGGCTGCCCACAGAAGCAGAATGGGAATGGGCTGCCCGCGGGGCTCTCGATCCTCCTGATTATCTTTATGCAGGCAGTGATGAAATTTATCAGGTGGCTGTCTTTAGATACGATAATCCCGGAAGCTGCCAGCAGGTCGGTAGTAAAAATGCCAATGAACTTGAGCTCTTTGATATGAGCGGTAATATCTGGGAATGGTGCTGGGACTGGTATGCTTTTGATTATTACGATTTCTGCTTTGAGCAGGGGACAGTAACCAACCCGACCGGACCTGAAGTAGGAATCTATCGGCTGATCAAAGGTGGTGGCTGGGGCAGTACTGCTTTTTACTGCCGGGTTCCCATTCGTCACACTTACTATCCGGATTCTGCCGGCAACACCATAGGTTTCCGCATCTGCCGTAACGCCACGGAATAGCTGGGGATAAAGTAGAAAGCGAAAGCCACAAAAAAGGCTTAGAATATTTTAATGGTGATACGTACTATATTTATATTATAATTCTAAAGAAGCTGTTTTAATGTAATTTTATGTTCCATACTTTTGTAACCCACAGGGAAGCCACTCTGATGCCACAGAGAGTAAAAAGGAGACGAGAAATGGTCATAAAAGATTATTTTGCAGGTAATTAGGATAAATATATACTAAAAAATGAAAAAACATTGATTTTGGAACAGAATGAAGAGGAAATTATAGGTATAAAAGGTAAAAATATTTCAGAGGAGCAGAGATTATATACTATAAAAAAGAAATGTCTGAGGATGTTGTACAAAATTGCAATTACCAGTAATCGCATTATGGTAATCAAAATGTTCAGCTATTACTTGACACGAATATTTCATATGGTAAATAAGGGAAGTAGGAAAAGGGAGAAAAGGGGTAAGATGAGAAAAACATTGATGGTGTTATTGTTGTTTGCCATGATAAATATCATATCAGCAAAAGTAAAGATGATTTCGGATACCTACCCACTGACATATGGAAATATGCAAATTCATTTCTTTATTATAATCTTATTGATAATACTAATGCTGGTGATAATATTCTGGAACAAATCATTAAGCAGGTCAGTGAGAAAGCGGACAGCGGAGTTGGAGCAGGATATTTCAAGGCGAAACGAAATAGAGCAGAAAATGAAGAAAAGTGAGGAGAAGTTCCGGCTGGTATTTGAAAATGCTCCGATTGGCATTGCCATGGTAACGGTTAGCGGAAAGCTTATGGATGTGAATCAGGCTTATGCTGATATTCTGGGTTATAATCTTGATGAACTGCTGGCGGGAGAGTTTTACAATGTAGCATATCCTGACGATGTTGACAAAAGTGAAGCTGAATATGACAAGCTGCTTGCCGGAGCCGGGAGCGGAAAAATAGATAAGCGACTGGTAAAGAAGGACGGGAGCATTATTTATGTGACACAGCGCCTGGTGATGATCCGAGATTGTAATGATCAGCCATTATTTGTATTGGGAATGACAGTTGACGTCACAGAACGGATAAAAGCAGTCCAGAAATTAGAAGAAAATGATGAATTTTATCGTTCCGTTCTGAATAATATGTCGGGAATAGTATATAATTGTGCCAATGATGAGAACTGGACCGTGACCTACATTAGTGAAGGGATAGAGAATATCAGCGGTTATCCGGCAACTGACTTTATAGGCAACAATGAACGCAGCTTTGAGAGTATCATACATCCTGATGATAGAGAAGGTGCGAATAAGGCAGTTCAGGAAGGAGTAGCAAAGAAACAGTCTTATACGATAGAATACCGCCTGATCCACCGGGATGGCAGTATAGTCTGGGTATTTGAAGAGGGTCGGGGAATATTTGATGAGAGAGGAAAATTTCTGCATCTGAATGGAACTATTATAAACATCACAGAGCGGAAGAATTCGGAGATGGAATTGCAGAACTACCGTCAGCATCTGGAAGAGATGGTGGAAACCCGGACGCAGGAGCTGGCAGAAAAAAATAATAGACTGGAAGAATTCAACAGGTTATTTGTGGGCAGGGAATTTCGGATCAAAGAACTGAGAGATGAGGTTAACGAGTTGAAGCGAAGATTGGGCGAAGACCAAATTTAAGGATTGCTCAGACCTGCATTAGTTGGATAAATCAGAGATTTTTAAGGTAAACTCATATATTTCAGGCATCCCGCTGTTTTATATCAGCCGGATATAGATATTATTATATTACACATATAGTTATGCCACTACAAGATGTACGGGCAGACCCATGTGTCTGCCCTCTTTGCATGTTTCTTAGTTATCATATATATAGCTGCGATTTAGATTATATAAGGGCAGACACATGGGTCTGCCCGTACGGTAGAGGAGATATTTTTAAATTTCGGGGCAAAGCCAGAAATTCATATATTTTTGTTGACACAATTATTTTATAATTGATTATTAAAAGCAACTTTTAGGAGGTTGCCATGAGAAATGTTTTATTTGTTTTGATGTTACTGTCAGTTATTTATTTTTATGGAACAACAATCAATGTACCAGGAGAATATAATACAATTCAGGCAGGAATAACAGCTTCAGCGGATGGAGATACTGTACTGGTTCAGCCGGGAATATATGTGGAGAACATAGATTATGATGATAAAAATATCCTGGTGACTTCCCTATATCATACGACCCAGGATACAAGCTATATTTCCAGTACAGTGATAGATGGCAATCAGAATGGAACCGTGGTTACAGCCAGTGATAATGAAAGCTCAGATGCGATCCTGAAGGGATTTACGATAACAAATGGCTATTCATCAACGAACGGAGGGGGTATCTGGATAATACATGCATCATTGAGCCTGATAAATGTGAGAGTTATCAATAATTCATGTAACGCATTCGGGGGAGGAGTCTGCTGTCATTGGGCAACAGTGAGTCTGATAGATTCACAAGTGAATGACAATATAACAGAAACTGCCGGTGGGGGAGGGCTACTAGTCAATTACACTACAATAAATATAGAAAATTGTGAAATCGCAGGTAATCAGGAACTTGATGGCTGGGGTGGAGGTGCAATATATTCCGAGGAAGCCGAGATACATATATCAAATTCATTGATCATGGGTAACATTGCCGAACATTGTGGGGGAGCAATATATGTAAACTATTCAAGTTTCCTTGAGATCACAGATACTGAGATATGTGATAACGAAGCAGGAGTATATGGTA
>CAZAHZ010000269.1:0-4852 GCA_964485055.1 uncultured Candidatus Cloacimonadota bacterium | reverse complement strand
ACACTGGCGGTGCAAGTCCACTTAGCAGCAGAAATTCTGTTAATTTCGGGGGGATAGCAGAAAAATAACTAATTAATTTGACAGGAAGAGAATAAAATGTCTAATTTGAAGTAATAGGAGGAAAATTTATGAGAAATATTATTTTGGTAATAATGATAGTCATATCTGGTATTTTAGTAGCGGAGGAGGTTTATCCACTTTTGAGTCAGAAAGAAGTCCGAGAGGAATATCTTACAGATTATGGAGTAGTGAGTGCTCTTGATCTGGAGGGTAGTATTATTTGTTATGCAATTGCCAAAGAAAGCGGAAATATCATTGTAGCAACAAAGTCTGAGGAAAAAGAGGTATTAAATTATATTGACTTGAATGGTGATATAATTTGGACAAAAGAACTCGACTGTAGTCAAGTTGATATTTCAGATGATGGCAGAATAGTACTTGTGCAGAAAAATAAAGACGGCTATGAAAGTAAATATATTGTTATGAATAGAAGTGGAAACATCATTCACGAGGCTGAACTTTGGAAGAGAACGTATCGTCTGTCACCAGATGGCAGGTTTTTTGTTTTACAGAATTGTGCCATGTGGGGAGGACTTAATGAGGCAGTTATCTTTGATCATTACAATGAAAAGCATTATCTGCCGCTGGAAGAGAATTATGATATAAAAAGTGCTACGATGCACTATATAGGTTATGACAAACTGGTAGCTAAGCTTTATCTGGAAAACAATAAACCACGTTTTATCTGCTTTCAATTTAAAGATGGTCAGTTCAAGCAGATCTGGGTTAAGGGAGATGAATATCCCATTCAGGGAATAGAGTTACAAAGTATGATAAAATCTTATCAGGGCTGGACCGGAGTCTATTTGTACAGACACGAATTTAATCTAATCAGTAACGATACGGGAGATGTATTTTACAGGTGGGACGGCGCAATCTATACCTGGGTGATTTCTCAAGCAGGCAATATCCTGATCAATAGTGACAGTCTTTTCTATTTGAGCCCAGATGAAGATAAAAATTACAGCGTAACTCCAATTTATGGCAGGATCACGTTTTGCTTTCTCAAAGATTTCTGCGAGATTGATAACAGGTATTTTATCAATGTGAATACCGGAGGGACTAAGAATGATTTTGATGCCTTGCTTTATACTGATGGAGAGATGTACAGTTTGCATACTAAGTATTATGCCAGAAGAGCTAATAATAGAGATTATATTATAGCTATAAATTTAAGGGAAAGCCCGGAATTAATAATTTATCAGGGAGCATTGAAATAAAGAAAAGAAAGAAGAGCAGTTAGCAAGATCGGGAAGAAAAAAGCTTGTCAGCGGGGGCACATCCGGCTAAATTGGAATCAAATAATTAATTGGACGGTAATTATGTACATTGAAAGGCATCTGCAGGATTATATTAAGGCTGATCCAGGTGAATGGAAACACCTACCCACTGGAAATCAAGAAAACGTCAAATCCAACTAAAGAAGACATCAGGCACTTCCATCTACTGGACAAAAACGATTTAACACCATCAGCGGGTGGAGTTATATGCCTGTGTAAATATCTTCTTCCACTTGATCGAAAGAACATGGCAATTCCAGTTACGCTATTGTGAAAAAGATTGAAATACTGAGCGATGGATTTTATCATATAGAATAATTATAAAAGTTTGGGAATAAATAAAAGCGGAACTGGGGGCAGTTCCGCTTTTCTATTTATGTTTTCAAATAAATTAGTCGTAGAGGTTTACTGCATCGAGCTGCTTATTGTGATCGAGAACATCGGGTGAGATGCCACTGACTTTGCTGATGGCTTTCACGGGGCAGACTTCGAGGCAGTTACCGCATTTGATGCATTCGATCTGGTCGATGATATATTTATCCTGGCGAGAGCCGGAGATACATTCGACGGGGCAATTTCGGGCACAGAGAGAGCAGCCGATACATTTATTTTTATCTATATTATAGTGTATCAGAGGTTTGCAGACTTTAGCCGGACAGCTTTTGTACTTGATGTGAGCTTCATATTCGTTACGGAAATACCTGATGGTGCTGAGGACAGGATTCGGAGCACTTTTCCCGAGTCCGCAGAGAGAAGTATCGATAATACCTTTTCCGAGACTTTCCAGCATTTCGATATCGCCTTCTTTGCCTTCACCGCTGGTGATCTTTTCCAGGATATAAAGGAGATGCTTGAGCCCAACACGGCAGGGAGTGCATTTTCCGCAGCTTTCTTCGACACAGAATTCGAGGAAGAATTTGGCAACATTAACCATGCAGCTATTCTCATTCATGACAATAACTCCGCCGGAGCCCATCATGGCGCCTTTCTGGATAAGAGTTTCATAAGTGATAGGAGTATCCAGATGTTCTGCGGTGAGACAGCCCCCGGAAGGTCCGCCTAACTGAACAGCTTTGAATTTGCTGTCACCGATCATTCCGCCACCAACGTCAAATATCAGTTCTCTGAGTGTGATGCCCATGGGGACTTCAACGAGTCCGGTATTTTTGATATCGCCAGTGAGGGCAAAAACCTTTGTACCGCGACTGGTTTCAGAGCCCATACCAGCAAACCATTTGGCTCCTTTGCGGATAATAGTAGGCAGGTTGGCAAGGGTTTCAACATTATTGACTGTAGTCGGTTTTCCCCAAACACCTTTTGTGCCGGGGTAGGGAGGTTTGGGAGAGGGTTGACCGCGTTTTCCTTCAATGGAAGCGATGAGAGCAGTTTCTTCGCCGCAGACAAAGGCACCTGCACCGGTGCGAACTTCAGCGTCAAAATCAAAACCACTACTAAAGATGTCTTTACCCAGCAATTCATATTCATGTGCCTGGCTGATAGCCTGTCTGATGCGGCGGATAGCCAGGGGGTATTCTGCTCTGATATAGAAATATCCCTTATTAGCACCAGTGGCATAAGCCTCGATCATCATACCTTCCAGGACGCGGTGGGGATCGCCTTCCATCAGACTGCGGTCCATAAAGGCACCGGGATCTCCTTCATCACCATTGCAGATGACATATTTGGGAAAATCCTGAACAATAGCAGTGTTGTTCCATTTGAGCCAGGTGGGAAATCCACCGCCACCACGACCGCGTAAACCGCTTTCTTTCACCAGTTGAATGGTATCTTCCGGCGACATTTCAGTGAGCACTTTGCCAATTGCTTCATAGCCGTTGACAGCGATGTATTCATCAATACTATCGGGATTGATGTAGCCGCAATTTTCCAAAGCGACTTTAATCTGTTTTTTATAAAATGGGAGCTCTTTTTTAGTTTCATATATATTTTCGCTATCTTGGAGCATGAGTCTTTTTACGGGTCTTCCCTTCATGAAGTGTTCTTCGACCAGTTTGGGAATATCAGCTACAGAGAGTTTTTGATAGAAGACACCTTCGGGATACACAAGCATGACGGGACCGACATCGCAAGGTCCCATGCAACCGGTCTCGATGATATTGATCTCTTCGGAGATACCAAATCTGGAGATTTCCTCAAGCATTTTTTCTTTGATCTTATGAGCACCGGAGCTTACGCATCCAGACCCGCAACATAGTAAAACATCAATTCTTTTATAGAGCATTGTATCCTCCTAAATCCTGGTTAAGATAACGTATTCTTGAACTTTATGGATATTAACCAGATATCCGGTAATGTTATTTTTCTTATTTTAATAATCATTCCAACAGATTTGAGAAATGGCAATTTTTTCAAGGCATTCATTAAATTTCCTTCATCTCTGTTTTTTTAATACCTTCATTAAGCATTTCGTTGAGAAAGGTGATCACATCGGGGTAGGTTAGAGGAATATCGCCTAATTCTTTTTTTACCAGAGCAGTTGAGAATTTAAAATCCAGTTCGCTACCGTCGGATTTAAGGTGATAAAGTTCAAGATGAATGTCTATTTGCTGATGACCAAGGATGGTTGTCAAAATTGTATCAGAGATATTGCCCAGAGGCATTCGATCAATATGGTCATAAGCCAGTTCAGCCGTGATGCTGGTTCCTTTTCCGATTATACTGTCAATCAGGAAGCGTCCATTGCAGCATTCAGTATTTTCCTTGAATAGCGGAATTCCGAGACCGATCTTTTTTTTACGCTCTGCTTTTGTTGTGTAAAAGGGGTCTTGAGCAGCCTGCAACGTGTCAAAATCCATTCCTGCACCGTCATCTTTAATAGAAATCTGCAACAGGTTTTCAGGCTGTGAGATTTTAATAACCAGCCAGATATTGAGAGCTTTGGCACGAACCGAATTCTCAATAATATCCATTAAATGTAATGAAATATCCTGCATTAATTATCCAGTAAAGATCAACTTTCGCGATACTTGTTAATGATCTTTTTCAGACTTTCACGATTATCAACGCGCCCAAAAGTATCTTCGCCAATAACAAAAACCGGAGCCAGTGAACAGGCACCCACACATCGCACGGAACTGAGAGTAAATAAATTATCAGGCGTGGTTTCACCCAGCTTAATCCCAAGTTCATCATTGAGCATCTGCAGAAGACGGTGAGCACCTTTCACGAAACAGGCAGTGCCTGTGCAGACATTGATCAGATATTTCCCGCGAGGTTTCATGCTGAAATAATTATAAAAAGTAACCACGCCGTAAACTTCACTTACTGGGATTCTCATTTTTTCAGCGATGAATAGCTGAACTTCTTCAGGGAGATAGCCGAATAGATCCTGAGCATCCCTCAAAATCTCGATCAAGGGATTCTCCAGAACACGCTTCTCTTCAATAACCTTTTCCAGTCCGGCATAGAGGGCATTATTTGAGTAACAATCTCCAGCCATTAATCCTCCTAAATATAATTTTTTTTAAATTTAATTTTTTAGAAATACCTTG
>CAZAHZ010000268.1:0-4856 GCA_964485055.1 uncultured Candidatus Cloacimonadota bacterium | reverse complement strand
TTATGAGACTTCCGCTTGCTCTGATCATGAATGATCCTTGCAAAGAGACTCTTACCAACACCTGTCTCTCCTGTCAATAAAATTGTTGTCTCCAGTGGAGCTATTTTTTTTACTTTGTCCAGCAACGTTTGAATTTCTTTGCTGCTCCCTAATATTTTACTGATGCTATTTTGTTCAGTTAATAATTGTTTCAAGCGCTGATTCTCCGACTGTAACCACTTCTTATGCAAGCTGCGACTGATCAGCAGAGATAATAGTTCCAAATCCGTTACTGGCTTCATGATCAGCTCTTCAGCTCCGGCTTTCATGGCGTCCACCGCCATTCGCACTGTCGCCTGACCGCTGATCACTATGATCACGATCTGAGCCCAGCGTGACTTGATCTCCTGCATTAATTGCAAGCCGTCTATTCCCGGCATCACCAGATCGGTTATCACCAGGTGATAATTTTCCTTCGATAACAGCTCCAAGGCCCGGGAAGCTGATGATGCCGTCTCTATTTGATATTCCTGGCTCAAATACTCCCGAAATAGCTCCAATGTTGCCCGATCATCGTCAACTATTAATATCCGGTACTGGTTCTCTTCAAATTCCATGAATCTCCTTTAAAGGAATATAAAGTGATGCTTCTGCTCCACAACCACAACTGTTCTCTATACTCAGTTTCCCTCCTATTCTACCCATTATATATTCTGCCAGTGCCAATCCTACTCCACTTTTTCCCTCATAAGTATGCCAGCCACTGTAGCCTAATTCAAAATATTTCCCCAATTTTTCCTCTTCGATGCCTTCTCCGGTATCTCGAACTGTTATTTTCAACATCTCGCCCTTTTCCGTCTTTTCCACTCCACTTCGAACTATTATCTTCTTGATATCGCTTTCATGTACCGCATCTATGGCATTATTCAATATTACATCCAGGCAAATTACAATATCACCATATACTGCCTTCACTAAGGGAAGTCCTTCTTCTAATTCCGCTACGGATTCTATATTATGCTTAAAATAATTATTTGCCCGTAATAACTCCAATTGCCGGAAGATCAGGGCATTGATATCTATCTCCCGAAATAACTCCGTCTCGGCAGCTTCCAGATGTTTCCCTAAATCCTTGAGCTCACGATCCAGTTCCAGCCCTGCATTCCAAATCTTCTCAAATCCCTTTTCCTCTGGATATTTGCTCTGCAATATCTGGATATAACCCAGTATTATATTTAACGGACCCGCTGCATTATGTGCAAACCCTTCCAAATCTCGACCTAGACTCGATAAACGCTGATAACGCAAGATTTCCAAATTAATATCAATCATTTTTCTCTCCGTCTTTATTCAATATCCTTCTGATTTCTTTTAACATCTCTTCCGGCACTACTGGCTTCACAAGCATCTTATTCACTCCTAACTGCTTCCCTTGTTCTTCAAATTTAGGACTTTTAAATCCCGAGTATAGTATTATCGGGATCGTCGGATTCAATATTCGTGCTCGCTTCACTATCTCCAGACCGTCCATTCCTGGCAAAGATATATCACTAACTAATATGTCCCAGCTCTCAGGATCTACTTCCATCTCTGCCAACGCACTTTTGCCTTCTACAAAAGTGCTCACAAATAATTCGTTACTCTCCAGATAAAACTTAAATAGCTCTACCAATGCCTCTTCATCATCTATAAACATCACCCGCACTTCATCGCTCTTATTTTCTAATGCTATCTCTTCCTCTTCTACCACTTGTTCTTTCTCCATCCCTGCTACATATTTGGGTAGCCATATACTGAATAATGTCCCTTCTCCCTCTTCACTTTTTAATTCTATGCGACCTTCAATTCCATCTATGATGCCCTTCACGATTGCCAGCCCCAAACCTGTTCCTTCCCCTTTAGGTTTGGTTGTATAATAGGGATCAAAAATCTTCTCTTTCACTTTTGATGGTATCCCACCTCCTGTATCTTCTACCTCCAATCGAACATATTCTCCCTCATCTTTCAGGCGAATCCATAATACTCCTCCACCCCCTTTCATTGCATAACAGGCATTAGTACACAGATTCATTACCACCTGTTCGATCTGATCTGGATCCCCAAAGATAAAGGCATCGGATTGTAAATCTTTTTTCATATCTATTATTGACGGGATCGCTGCCCGTAATAATTCCAGATGCTCATTCAGCAGGTCTTTCATCTTGATCGAATGCTTATGGGAATCATGCTGACGGCTGATTGTCAATATATGCGAGACCAGATTCTTAGCCCGTTTTGCTGCCGCACTTATCCGGTCAAATTTTAACCATAGATCACTATCATTGGGCAATTGCTCCGCTATCACTGAGGTATAACCCATGATTATGTTCAATATATTATTGAAATCATGAGCTATTCCACCAGCCAGTGTTCCTATTGCCTCCATCTTCTGATGCTGGAATAATTGACGCTCCAGTTCCTTACGGTCTGTGATATCCATCGCGATTCCTTCAAGAGATTTCAAGTTACTATCTTCCCAGAACAATTTCACTTGTATTGATACCACCCGCTCATTATTCCTGGCTGTTATTATCCGGAATTCCAACGATAATAACTGCTTCTGCTTCTCAAGGCAATCTCGTAATTTCCAGTGATATTCTTCCTGGTCATCTGCATGGATATATTGCTTGTATGCCTGCCAGTTTAATTCTTTATCTTCTCCTATCTCCAATATCTTATATATTTCTTTTGATATCCGTATCTCCCCATCTGATATCGAATATACCCAGCTTCCCAAATGCGCTATCTCCTGGGCTCTACTCAAACTCGTCTCACTACGCCGTAATTCCCGTTCTGTGGTTTTTAACTCCGTATTATCTATCAAAATACCGGTTATTATCTCTCCCCCGTTTTCGGTTGTGATCTGGCTCATCCGCTCTTCTAACCAGATTATTTCGCCATCTCGACGCACCAGGCGATACCATAAATAGAGATTCCCTTCTTTTCCGGCTTTTGACCATTTTCGATATTTGTCTCGGATAAATCGCTTATCCTGCTGATACACCAACTCCTCATATAATAGCTTGCCTTTGGATAATTCTCCGGAACTCCAGCCCGTGAGATGCTTCACGTTATCTGTAAAGTACAGTTCTTTATCTCGACGCTCATACAATACTATACTGCTCTCTGGATTAAATACCGCTTCCAGGTGACGCTCTAATCTGTCTCTGGCTAACTTGTTCTGCTTCTGCTCTGTTATATCTTCCAACAATAATAAATATTGAAAAGCTCGCTTATTCGGATAAATCCTGATACCCTTCAAATTCAACCAGTAATACTTATTATCCCGATTAACATGCAATTCCTCGTTTATTTCCTCACTATCATTGATCAAATCCAGATAATACTGGCTTTCCGGCTCAATGATTGATAATTCTAATTCCTTGATATTTTTCGTTTTATCCAGATTGCCGCTTCCGCTCAATTCCTGAAACCTCTCATTGTAAACCAATATCGTTCCCTTACTGTCTGCCAGTAATATCCCCAGAAATAATCCGTCTAAGGTATTACAGAATTCTTCCTTCAAACGCTGAAATACTATATTCTGGGAACTAAGCTCGCCACTGATCCTCACCATCCTGTTAAGCATGCCCTGGATCAGATACGTCACCATCAATCCACCTAAGATCAATAAATGATAAAATAACAAATTCAATATCCACCGGTTATCAAATCTTACGTTATTGGTCAGCATCAACACGATCATAAACAAACTCACCGCTACTGCCAACACCAGTGCTGTGGAAAATTCCTTGCCTGGTACTATAAAATATATTCCCGTCAACAGTACTGCTTCAAAAAGATAGATCTGCTGATATTGCTCCGGTGACGTTATTGTTAAGTGCAAAAGAGGATAAATTAATGCCAGTGAGAATATGAAATGAAAAATCGCCTCCGGTATTTTTTTAACTGCTTTGCGACTTATTTCAAAAAATACATAAAGAAATATACCCGGAAGATAATGTGTTAATAACCCTCCCCATGTATTCCAGCCCATAAATAATATGTCATAACCACATAATAAAATAAAAAATATAGCCGATATTCGAATAAATATGGCTGAAATCGGAGCAGCATAACTTCTCTCAGATAAATATAACTCACCTTGAGGATTGTTATTGATTCCCCTGAGTTTATTCCGGGAAGTCTCTTCGGTTGAACTGATTATTGCCTGCTTCTTAGTTTTCATTTTCCCACGCTTTTTTTACTTTTTTTGCCTGGTTGAAGGGCTGCTTTTACACTCGAGGTTGTGTTAATTATTTTTCTTTAAAACTATTTAACTTTCCCTCTATCAAAGCCTCTTCTCATTACTTCTCAAGTAATTACAACATTACTTAACTTACTCCTTTATCCAGCTTGACTGTTCTAACTATCAACCTTTTTAATACTTTATGAATTCTTCTACTCTTCATGATCTACTCTCACCCAGCACTAACTCTTCTTTGTGCAAATTTACTGATTATAATTACTTTTTGTCAATCTTTTATCTATATACTCTCTTTCTTACTCCTTTTTTTTAGTACCAATAACCTTTCACCTTTCAACTCATTATTGCATACGTCCGTACACTCTCACTAATGAAATATTATAACACACGCCCTATATGTTAGAACATAATTATACAATTACATTAGTCTTGTGTTTTTTTGCGATTGTCTTGCTTTTCATTATTAATGGACTTCTTCTAGCGGATTCAATGTCAGCTTCAGGATAAATCTCATAAATATGCTAAATTCGCTTTGAAAATTGATCTTGACGTAAATATTCCTTATAATTATCAGAATAATTGTAAATACTTATTCAAAAGTGTCCAGTATTTTAATTGAAAAGTGTACCAC
>CAZAHZ010000267.1:0-4895 GCA_964485055.1 uncultured Candidatus Cloacimonadota bacterium | reverse complement strand
CTGTCCCATCCTGCTTGACTGACCACGAAGTTGACATTAAAATAACCGGTAAAAGTAAAATAATTGCCAGTGTAATCTTTCTCATCATTTCCTCCTTTTTTGAATAAAATCAATCACCTTAAATTATCCAAACCAAAAGTAAATAATTTGAAAATACCTGTAAAGCTTTTTTTACTTAGTGTCAGCAAAATTAATAAAATGCTAATTTTGCCATTTCATTTCACAATTCTTTCGATGATCCCATTTTGAGCGTTGAACAAATTTCTTCCCTTCTTTTTATTATTAATTACATTTTCTCCTTAATTTTCCATTTTCAATTTTTAATTTTCAATTGATTTCATACATCAGTTCTCCCAAAATAATTCTCTTTTTCTACTCACCCACTCTCTATTCATCCGTTTCAATTTACCCGTTTCTCCCTTTTTTACAGCAATTTCACCACAAATATCTATATTTTAATACCTTATCTATTAATTTAGTCCCCCAATTATTTCCTGTACCCCAAGAATGGCTTCCCTGTGGGTTACAAGTGTTTCATTCTCACTCTTCGCTTAACTAGCCTTAATAAGTGTAATTAATTATTATTATAACGTACTCTCTAATTACTTAAGTTTTATTTAATTAAAATTAACTATTCCTCTTATCCGTGTACATCTGTGAAATCCGCCTGCCGTGCCGTAGCTTTCTGCAAATCATCCGTCAATTCTATGACGGATGAAGCGAAGGATGGTGGCTATATTTTCTTCTCCTTTAACTTCTCTTATCTAAAGTGTCTTTCGAAAACTATCGTTTTCGCACATTATCACGGAAAATCACATTATCACGGATAATGTACTCCTAAACATCTCCCACTCTTTTCGTCTTTCCCTCTTCCCCTGCGTCCTCTGCTCCTTTGCGACCTTTGCGTTAAAATTCTTTAGCGTCCACATCACTCCCAGTCCCTTACCAATCGCACTCTAAACGACCCAACGAAAATATGTGGTATCGTTTCGAGTGCAACTGGGAAAAATATATTTGACAGCTTTTAAATTGATTTGGATAAAAGTATTATCACGGATGCAGGTGTAAGCTAAATAAATTTTTCAGAGGTATTTTAGAAGTTTCGAGCAGAAACGAGAGGTAATTAAATGAAAGTGTTGCGTCTGATTGCAAACTGGCTCTCAGGTTTATTTATCCTGCTGATTGCCATTCTAACACTCTGGAGCAACAACTATTTTGCTTTTATACCACTTTTTCTGATCTCCCTGCTGCTGATTCCGCTTTCATACCGGTTTTTTTTCTCATTTTTCTCAAAACCTCATTCGAGTCAGACTAGGTGCTTTTTGATTTTCTTTTTTGTACTTCTTCTTTTGGGAATTCTGGGGCTGCAACGCTTTAATCGTACTTCCATATTTAATTCTGAGGCAGATAAAACCCGGATCATGGACATCTATGAAAATAAGCTTCAACAATGGTACATACCCTTTGAATCCACCTATTTGAAAACCAGCTTCGGAGATGTCCAGATTATCTCATGTGGTGATCCCGACAATCCTCCGGCTCTCCTTCTTCCCGATTATCAAATGGCTGCCTGGACCTGGATTTATAATATCGTTAACCTGAATAAAAATTACCATACTTTCGCCATAGATATTATCGGTGAAACCGGCAAAAGTCAACTTGATGACCTTAATTCCATTCCTTACAGTGATCAGGACATAAGGCAGCATTATAACGAAATCATGGACAAGCTCCAGCTCGACAGTGCAATTTTTATTGGCGTATCACAGGGAGCGTATCTGGCATTGAGATATGCCAAAACCGAGCCTGACCGAGTAGAAAAGCTGGTTCTTATAGCACCGCTGGGATTTACGCGTCCGCTTAGATATATGCCTTCTTTGATCCTGGCTCGTGTCTTTCCTGTCAGACCTTTTATTGCTCTCACGTGTGATCGCCTTATGGGAAAATCACCGATAGTGAGAAACCTATGCCAGGATTGGCTTTATGCCTCACTACAAGGCGTCTCACTCAGACCGGCGCCTCCCAGGTTATTTACTCATTCAGAACTGAATAATATAAATGTCCCGATTCTAATCATTCTTGGGGATAATGATAAAATTGTTGGAAAACCAGATAAGATCATTCCTCTGGCTGCAAATCTGCCTGAAATAAAAATAGAAATCCTCAATTCGGGACATTTAATAAATATCGAAAATTCCGGTGAAGTAAATAAACTGATTAATTCTTTCCTTATAAAGTAAATTGATTTATTCTAATATCAAAACCAGGGATATAAACTGAACATTATTGTATTGAAAAATCTATTTGTGTTTTAATAATAAAATATTATTTCAGGCTTGACAAATAATTGAAGTAAAACAATAAATTGAATTAAATGAGTTTGCGGAAATTATATTTTGAGGATATTTTTTTTATTGGAGGTTGAAATGAAAAACACGCTTAAAGTCTTATTCCTTTTTACCGTATTACTGTTTTGGTTGTTATTAACGGGGCAGGAACTTCTGGAAGAGATCATTACCTGGGATGCGGGGGTCTATACGGAGCTGAAGTGCGAGAACGATAATCGCGGTGGGAGTGATCTTAATAATGACGGTTATGATGATTATGCGACTATTACTTCGGGAGACATTTTTGTGCAATTCTACCTGGGTGGCGAGGAATTGCAGACAACTTTTGATCTGGAACTTCTTGGAGTATTGAACAGTTGGAAACCCACCTGGGGAGGTGATCTGAATGGAGACGGTTACAAGGATATTGTCTGGTCTAAGTGTGATGGCTGGGGACAGCAGGGTGACATTTATATCTGCCTGGGAGGAGAAGAGATAGATGTGGAGCCGGAGATGATATTTCATCAGGGGGATTTTTCACCTGACTGCTGGTATATATCTGTTTTAAATAGCGGTTTTGATTTTAATGGTGATGGATATGACGATCTGCTTGCTTATGGAGCCACAGATATGGCATGGGAAGGATTGATCCATATTTTCCTGGGTGCGGAAGAATTCAGTACGGAACTTGACTACTATATCCAGGGAGAGATGGGAGATGAGTTGGGTTATTTCTTTGCTGCCGGAGATTTGAATGGTGATGGTTATGACGATCTGGTTGCCAGCAGAAGAATCTATGAATATGAAAATGCCTGTCTTCTGGAAGTATATCTGGGAGGAACAGAACTGGACATGGTTTGTGATTACGTTATTCAGGATACACTATACTCAGCAAGTTATCAGCAACTTCCGACAGGTGATATTAATGGTGACGGACGTGATGAACTGATCCTTTATTGTCAGGAGAGTAGTTTGAGGACATATAATATAAATTCTTCAGGTGAATTAGTGGCAGAGGACTATGATATAGTAATGGACGGCAGACGCATTATTGCTGATATAAATGGAGATTCGATCAGTGATCTGGTCTGCTGGAACAGGTTGGAGGAAATTGTCGTTGTCTATTATGGCGGAGATTCTATTGGTTATGGATATGATGCATATATTGATGTTACCGGTATGGGCAGTTCTGATGCCCGGTGGTTCATCTGTGGTCTGGGAGATATCAATGGCGACGGAGAAGATGAGATTTTGGTCAATGATGGCGATGGGACGGGTGATCTGGGAACAACTGCCACTGTTTATGGGCTTCCGGGAGATGAGAATAAAGATAATGAGATCAATGCGGTTGAATATGCTTTAACGAATTATCCTAATCCGTTCAATCCGGTGACGCGGATTGAGTTTGAGCTGAAGGAGAATATGGAAGTTGAGCTGGCGGTTTATGATCTGAAGGGGCAACTGGTGAAGCGGCTGGTGAAAGGTGAGATGAGTGCCGGCAGACATATTATGGACTGGGATGGACGTAATGGGCGCAATGGACAAAATGTTAGTTCGGGGATATATCTTTGCAGTTTGAGGTCAGGCGGGAGGATTTTGGCAGCGAAGAAGATGTTATTATTACAATAAGGGAGGAGAAGGATGAAAACGATAATATTATTATTATTGTTAAGTTCTGTTCTATCGGCAGCAATAATCAATATACCGGCAGATTATGCTCTTATCCAGGATGGGATTATCAGTGCGGATAATGGAGATACGGTACTTGTACAGCCGGGAACTTATGCAGAGAACCTTGATTTCTATGGCAGGAACATTACGGTGGGAAGTCTGTTTGTCACAACTCAGGACACGTCATATATCGCCCAGACAGTTATTGATGGGAATCAAAATGGCAGCGTGGTTGCTTTTACAGGATATGAGGATTCAACCGCAGTACTAAGTGGTTTCACCTTGATCAACGGCAGCGGGACAGTTGTACAGGAGTATCCCAATGGTTTAAGACTTTGCAACGGAGGAGGGATTTACTGTCTGAATTCAAGTCCACTTCTGGAATATTTAACCATTACAGGATGTACATGTAATTACTATGGAGGAGGGGTCTATCTGGAATATTCCAGCTCTAAGCTGCATAATCTCAAGGTGATATCCAATACAGTAGAATTAGAGGGCGGAGGAGGGATATGTGCCCGTTATCAAGATAATTGTGAAATAGCCGATTGCCGGATATCGGATAATACAGATAGTAGCAAAGGAGGCGGAATTTGTATATTCGGAGGGGGTATTATCAATATTTACCGGACATTAGTAAGTAATAATTTCAGTAATGGATATACCGGAGGGGTATATCTGTCAGTTTCCGGAGGTATCATTGAGGATTCAGAGATAAGCGGCAATTGCGGAATCAATAGTGGCGGAATCTATCTTGCCGGTGGGAGTATAATACTGCAAAACTCATTAATAAACGGCAATTCAGGCGAGGAGGGTGGGGGCATTTTTATGTATTCATCTATGGTTGAGTTCAGTGCAAAAACCTCATTAAGTCAAAAAGAGAGAGGAGAAAGATAT
>CAZAHZ010000266.1:0-4933 GCA_964485055.1 uncultured Candidatus Cloacimonadota bacterium | reverse complement strand
TATTCTGTTAGATTATGCTTAGCACAATCTGACATTATTCTGTTAGATTATGCTTTGTTGTTTTTCCTTAATGATTCCTTAAGGTGTCCAGAAGGTTTGCAGGAGTGTATTGATATCGTTATTCTGTTCAGTTAAAGGAGAGAATTTAAGGTAGGCAGAATTAAGGGAATTTTACTGCTGATCCAAGTATATAACGAAGCTATCTTATCAGTTTAAGACATGTAGAATAAGGATTTAAGGCGAATAACCTCTTAAACTACTTTAGTAAGTTTCCGGGTCTCCATATCAAAGTGGAAAACGTTAATGCCTGCCTGTTCAAGAAGGGTTCTTGCCAGTTTGTCTTCATAAATTTCGGAGACAATGATGGTTTTAATTTCGGCATTAATGAGCATTTTGGCGCAGATGGAGCAGGGCTGGTTTGTGCAGTAAAGATCGGCATTACGAATAGAGGTGCCATTAATTGCTGCCTGGATGATAGCATTTTGTTCAGCATGCACACCGCGGCAGAGTTCATGCCGTTCACCGGAAGGGACAGAAATATTCTGGCGGAGGCAGCCGGTTTGACTGCAATGCGGAACGCGTTTGGGTGCTCCGTTGTAACCGGTGGAAAGTATCTGGTTATCACGGACGATTACTGCTCCCACCTGACGACGGAGACAGGTTGAGCGTTCACTTACCAGGAATGCCATCTTCATAAAATACGTATGCCAGTCGGGTCTTTTCTCAAGCATCAAACCTCCAATTCTACATAATAATATTTTTTTTAACCGCGAAAAACGCTTATTTGCATTATTCGTGGTTTCGGGAAATTTTATTTAGTTCTGCCTGGGATTTGCGTAAATACCAGGGTTCGAGATCGGAAATATACTGAAAATTGAAAACAGGGCTGGGATTATCAAGCAGGGCGAGAGAAACAAGGGTCATGGCAGTGGGGATATTCTGGTGGGTCGGGACAGTTTTGTATTGAATGCCGGAAGCTTCGATGATAGCTTTGTATTTGGCAACTCCGTCTCCTGCCAGCGTGACTTTCTGGTCAATCCGGCTGAGGAATTCTAAAGGTAAGGCGTTACAGGGAGGGATGATCTCTTTGCAATCCGGGGTGTAAAGGGCAGCATATACTTCCTGCATACGGGCATCCATGAATGCCAGGATTGGCAGCTCGTTACCATATAGATTACCGGCGAGGACTTTTAGCGTATTCATGGGATAAAGTGGAATTTCATCAGAAAAGCAGAGACCCTTCGCTGCTGCGAGACCGATCCTGAGACCGGTGAAAGAACCTGGACCATTGGATATGGCGATCAGATCAAGGTCTTTCAGCTCCATTACGCTTTGTTTAAGAGCTGTATCTATCTGGGGTAAAAGGCGTTCTGAATGAGTGACCTTGATATCGAGGTAAGAGGCGAACACAATCCGGTCATCTTTGACCACAGCCACGCTGCCCCAGCTCGATGAGGTTTCAATACCCAGAATATTCAAATTTATGCTCCTTAATTTTGAGGATATGCTACCAAAAGAAAGAGCTGGAAGAATATGTCAAGAAACTTGCGGAATTTTGTGAACGCAGTAAACGCAGTGAACATCGTTAACAGTGTTCACTGCCTTTACTGCGTTCACAAAAAAAATAATATTTGACAAAACTGGAAAGAAAAAGAGTATTAGCAGGTACACAAAACCTGAGGAGAAATAGCAATGCCAGAAATCATCCGCAAACATGGTGGCTATCAAAAAATGAAGAGTTTTCAGATTTCACAACTGGTTTATGACGTGACTATAAGATTTTGTGAGCACTACATTGATAAATTTAGTCGAACCAGAGATCAAATGATACAGGCAGCCAGAAGCGGAGTGCAGAACATCGCCGAAAGCTCCTCAGCTTCAGCAACCTCCAAGAAAACAGAATTGAAACTTACCTAGGTAGCCAGAGCTAGCCTGAAAGAGCTAAAACTCGACTATGAGGACTTTCTCAGGCAAAAAGGGCTTCCTAAGTGGGAAAGGCAAAATCCTCTTCGACAGCAGCTTATTGATAAACGTTGCCAAAATGCCGATGAAGTAGCAGCCTGGATAAAAGAAACCTGCCGGAAAAACGACAAAGTAAATCATAAGGCACTCTATCCTGAATACTCCGCCAATGCAGCATTAGTACTGATTACAGTAGCCTGCTCGCTGTTGAACACCCACGTAAACCGCCTGGCAGAAGATTTTGAAAACGAAGGAGGCTTCACTGAAAGACTCTACAGAGTGCGAAAGGAAAAAAGAGAAAAAGAAAATAAAAGTAAACGCAGTGAACGCAGTAAACAGAGTAAACACAGTGAAAAAGATAAAAGTAGTTGACACTGTTTATTATGTTTACAATGTTCACAATGTTCACTGCGTTCACCATGGTCACTGCGTTCACAAAAAAAAGCATTTACTGGAGGAACGAATAAGGAAATAATGATAGATTATCAGCGATTAATGATAAGGTCTTTGAGAAGTCTTTTGGGGACGTGGTGGATTTGGCTTTTATCTCGCCAGTATTTGGTATCGCTTTCAACTACAGAGTCCAGTTGGATGATTTCGACGGGTTTTCCGAGAGCGATGACGAGTTCGATATCATAATCTGGAGAAAGTTTGAGTAGATCATGGAGTCTGGGGCGATCTACTGAACCGAACATACAACCGCCAAGGTCTTTTTCCACAGCACCCAGCAGGATGCTTTGACAGGCAATTCCGGTATCATGACCGATATAAGCCAGAAGAGAAGACGGCTTGAGAATAACTATATAAGCAGAAGGTCTTTCCTCAGGGACGGGACCATCCCAGTCTGTAAGATAGCCTGCCCACTTCAGGCAGGAGAAGATTTTATCGTTAATGTCGGGAGTGCTGGCAAGATAGAAGCGTAAAATCTGCCGGTTTGCGGCAGAGGCAGAGAGTCTGGCAAGCTCGACAAGTTCTTCGAGCGTTTTTCGGGAGATGTGATGTGAATTATCAAAGCGGCGATAACTACGGTTTTTGATGATTAAATCCTTAATCATAATTCCCCCTAATCTCAGTCACAATCTTCAATTTCTTTATAATTTTTTATCAGCTTTAGCAAATCAAAATCAGCCTGAAAGAGTTTTTGAGTTGCCTCGTATAATTGCTGGAGTGCTTTAATAAGCAGCAGACAAGAGCAGGCAAAATTCAATCTCATAAATCCTTCACCTTCGGGACCGAATTTTGTCCCATTATCAAGTCCGAGTCCGGCAACATGAACCAGAAAACGCTGCAGTTCTTTTTGGGAGAGCTTATATTCCCTGAAATCGAGCCAGGCAAGAAATGTACCTTCAGGGCTGAAGACCTTAACCATTGGCAAATATTCTTGGATGAAGTGGAATAAATAGTCACGATTTTCCTGGAGATAGGAACGGGTTTCGATAAGCCATTCATTACCTGAAAGATATGCAGTCTGGCAGGCTTCAATCCCAAAGATATTAGCAGCCATCAAATGATGAGAATCGAAGATGTTTTGAATCATAGTGCGAATTGCTTCATTTTCCACAATGATAAAACTGATACTCAAACCGGAGATATTAAAGGTTTTTCCTGGTGACATGCAGGTGATAGTGGAAGCAGATATTTCCGGTGAAAGCGAAGCAAGAGGGATGTGCCGGTGTCCCTGATAGATTAAATCTGAGTGGATTTCATCGGAGACGATCAAGGTGTGATATTTAAGACAGAGTCCTGAGAGCAAAAGCAATTCATCTTTTTTCCAGACCCTGCCGACCGGATTATGAGGTGAGCAGAAGATCAGGAGTTTAATACCAGTGGCAAGCTTTGATTCCAGGTCAGCGAAATCTATCCGGAAATAACCATCATCATTGATAAGCGGAGAACTAACAAGCTGACGTCCAGTATCTTTAACAGTTATAGCGAATTGGCTATATACAGGAGAGAAGATAAGAATTTTAGCATCAGGTTGAGTAAGGGAACGGATGAT
Source organism: uncultured Candidatus Cloacimonadota bacterium (assembly GCA_964485055.1). GTDB lineage: Bacteria > Cloacimonadota > Cloacimonadia > Cloacimonadales > TCS61 > Stygibacter. The sequence goes on along the minus strand of CAZAHZ010000266.1, from coordinate 972 downwards.
CATATTGAGTGAAATGACCACACTGGTGCTGTTGATCAGCCAGTCAGGCTTTATCTGCCAGTTATTATGCAATTTCTGCCAGTTAATAAAAGCATCAAAATAACTGTCATCCCGGAATGTGTAGCCATAAAGGGGATGCAGAGCACGGTTGATAATACATTGCTCAATTACCGGAGCAACCGGCAGGTCCATATCAGCCACCCACATGGAGATGACATCATTTTTCCCATAGATTTCCTGATTTTTATCCCATTTAAAGCAATGAGTGTTATGGCGGTCATAAACCTTATTAAAATCTCTGATCATAAATCCTCTTTATTCATAACCCTGGGGATTATGTGATTGCCAGTTCCAGGTATCTTTGCACATAGTGTAGATATCTTTTTCGGCTCGCCAGTTCAATTCTGAATTTGCCAGAACAGGATCAGCATAGATAGAGGCACTGTCACCAGTTCGCCGGTCTGTGATGTGATAGGGGATATGAACGCCGGAGGCTTTCTGAAAAGCTTCAATAATTTGCAGAACGCTGTAGCCTTTGCCAGTGCCCAGATTATAAGTAACCACGCCCGGATGAGCAAGCAGCTTCTCCAAAGCTTTGAGGTGTCCGAGAGCGAGGTCAACAACATGAATATAATCGCGGATGCCAGTGCCGTCTGGAGTGGGATAATCATTCCCAAAGACGTTCAATTGATCAAGTTTCCCAACCGCAACTTGAGCAATATAGGGGAGCAGGTTATTAGGAATGCCATTTGGGTCTTCACCAATCCTGCCGCTGGCATGAGCCCCAATCGGGTTAAAGTAGCGCAGGAGGGCGATATCCCATTGATGATCTGCAATATGAACATCCTTTAGTATATCTTCAATCATGAGCTTTGTTCTGCCATAGGGATTAGTGGGCTGGGTGGGAAAATCCTCTGTGATGGGAACTTTGTGAGGGTTGCCATAAACGGTGGCAGAGGAGGAGAAGACAAT
>CAZAHZ010000265.1:0-4944 GCA_964485055.1 uncultured Candidatus Cloacimonadota bacterium | reverse complement strand
GACTACCGGTATCCTCTACGCCGGACACACGGTACTGAAGAGCAAGAATATACATGCAGTTAATTCTACTTCGTTTGATTTAATAACAGAAAACTTCAATTCAATTGATGTTGGTAATAATTCAAAACCTACTTTTACTGATCTTGATAGTGATGGCTTACTGGATATGTTGGTTGGAAAACTTGATGTCGGCATAAGTCATTATGAGCAAAATGCAGTTAATTCTACTTCATTTACTTTAGTCACTTCTACCTTCAATGCAATTGATGTAGGAAGTTATTCAGCTCTCACTTTTACTGATCTTGATGGAGATGGTTTGCTGGATATGTTGATTGGAGATATAGATGGTAATATAAATCATTATGAGCAGAATGACCGGTCTTATACAGGTTTTACTATTGACCATACATCAGGTACAATACCATTTGAAGCTCAATTTACAGATAAATCACGCTTAGATGTTACAAGCTGGCAGTGGGATTTTGATAATGATGGACAAATTGACAGTAATGAGCAGAATCCGGTTTATACTTATACAACCCCGGGAATTTATACTGTATCATTGACTGTTTCAGATGCAGATAGCTCTTATATAGAAACCGTCGTTAAGAATAATCTGGTTACAGCTTATATATTTAATGATTTTTCTTTATTATCTCCTTCCAGTTATACAGTTGATGTAGATGTGTATCCACGCTTTGAATGGAATGCAGCTCTCTCAAACAGAAATTTAATGCCAATATATGAAGTTTTTATCTCGGAATCGCCATTATTTACAGAGGATATAACAGTAATTTATGAAACTCAGAATACATATTTATACCCGCCCAGGGATTTGGAAGTGGGGACAACCTATTTCTGGAAAGTAAGAGCTACTGATTATCTGGGCAACGAGATATGGTCAAACACGGGTAGTTATTGGATGTTGACGACGGTTTACCAGGTAGAGCAGCAATTTCCGATGATAGATGGCTTAATTGCAGACGATAGAACTTTAATTTTGGAAAATTCACCTTATTGGCTTTCCACAGATCCTCACACGGCAATTGAAAAAGATTTAACTGTTGAAGCGGGGATAACACTTAGGTTTGATAATAATACGAAATTGAAAATAAGTGGTAATCTATTTGCATGTGGCACAGAAAACGATTCCATTAGCTTTCTAAGTTATACTGATAGTTCGCCAAGATGGTATGGCATTGAATATCAGGAGGAATTTTATCAAAGAGATACGCTATTTATAGATGATAATTATGAGTATTTATCAGGTAATATTATCCAATATGCCAGATTCACCAATTGCCAAAAACCATTGTTAGCTTATGCGGATATGTATATTAATCATTGTTTTTTTGAACATACATATTATGGTATAAGCCTGGGAAATGCTTCTTGTATAAAAAATTCTAATTTGAGAAATTCTGATTATTTTAATACTGTCGATAAAATTGGTGTTGAGGGAGGAAAAGTATTCATTGATAATATCATACAAAGCACACATTTTTCTGGAATGCATTCAGTAACTTCTGGAGCAATTTTTGAAAATAATATGATAACTGATAATTCAGGTTATGGCATAAATGGAATAGATGGGGATTACTCCAATAACACAATCACTGAAAATGGACAATACGGTATTCTGGGAGGAGATGGAAATTATACCAATAACACAGTAAATACTAACAGCGGATATGGGATAGACTGTGGACCTTCTGCTGTTTTAACTTCTAACATCGTTTCAGATAATGATGAATTTGGCATAAAAGATGGTATTCTATTTATTGATAACATAGTAGATAATAATGGCAACAGCAGCAGCGGATATGGTGTTTGGGCAAGTTTGGGAGCTTCCTTGACGGGTAATACTATTACCAACAATTCTGCTTATGGATTACAGGGAGGAGCCTTAATCGAATTTAATGATATTTCAGGGAATGGCTCTTATGGTATATGTGCAGATGGGAATGCTATCATTAACAATAACATTATCAATGGTAACGGTTATTATGCAATACTTAACGGCGAGATAATTACCAATAATACAATAATAGGTAATGCAATAAATGGGAGTACCGTTGATAATAGTGCAGATATTATTAAAAGCAATACCATAAAAGAATTTAGCAATAATACTGTGGAGGAAAATAACCTGGTTTCATATTCGGGTACCGGTTACCAGTATGCTATCATTAATTTCCCAGAATGCGACTCACTCATTTTTTCTAATAATGTAATTGAGAATAACGAAACAGATGATTACGGTCTTCGAATTTCAGGCAGCAACCTGACGATCGAGTACAATACTATAAGTGGATTTATTTATACTGATACTGATGATGAAGAACATGATGAGGGCGTGGCTTTATGGATAAATGCCAGCGGCGATAATAGCAGCATAGAGAATAATTATATCATCAATAATAATGCAAATTATCATGGTGGTGGAATTTATATTCAAGATGCAGGTTTAATGCAGATAAATAATAACACCTTCTCCGGTAATACTGGCGCTTATCAGGGAGGTGGAATTTTCCAGAACTCGGGGAATGTGGAGATAATACATAATACGATCACAAATAATGAATCGAGTAGTTTTGGCGCTGCCATTTATCTCAATACGGGTGCAAGTGCCCATATAGAAGAGAACGTAATCACTAATAATAGTGGTGATCATGCAATTTATGGTTCTCCATTGACTTTTACTCAGAATAATATTTTTTATAATTATGCTGCCGGGGATACAATCCTTTTAAACCTGCGGTATACCGGCAGTAATCAAATATCTTATCCATATAATTTCTGGGGAACAAGAAGCGACCAGGGTAATATTGATCCATCCATATATGATGATAATGAAAATGGCAGTTTAGGCATAGTGGTTTATCAGCCTATACTCACGGCTCCAAGCCCATTAACTCCGGGACAACTTAGTGTGGTTGATTCTGTGCTGGTAACGATAAATGGTGAAGAATTGTTACCCAATACTGCGGGAGCTGCAGATGGACAGACAGTATATCTATGTCTAATTGGAGAAGATGGTAATGAATTTTCATTGGATTTGGCGGAAGTGAGCATTATCAATATGACTACGTTTTTCCCGCTTCAGCCTTTAATGTGGGAAACGGGAATAAATACGGGAATATTCCGGGCAGAAATTACTATTTCTTCTACCATTTACAATCCTCAGTTGAATATTATGAGAGCTAACGTGGGTGATACTTTAATGATTAGTTCCGTCATTGATCCGAGTAAGGTATTTTATCTGCCAATTATAGAGGTGGGATTCAATTTACCGGAAAGTATTACATTTATGGAAAATGAGAATTATATTCTTGATATAGAGGATTATATCACATTTACCTGGCAGAAAGAATATGAGCTTTTTGGAGAAGGTTATGAAAATATTAATCTTATTATTGAAAACACGGTAGTTACTTTTATACCTGCGCCAGACTGGCATGGGAATGAGAGTATTTTATTCGGGATAGATTTTACGACAGGGCGTTATGATTACGAGGATTCACTGCTGGTCTATGTGGAAGCTGAAAATGATACTCCAATAGTGATAACAGAGATAGGTAATCTGGTCATTGGTGAGGACAGTAGTGACAGTTCAATAAACCTGAGTGGAATTTTTACAGATCCAGATGGTGATATATTAACTTATACATATACCGGGAACATAAACATTGAAGTCGAGATGACGGAAGGTATTGTTACACTTATTCCGGCTGGTAACTGGTTTGGAGAAGAAAACATCACCTTTACAGCCAGTGATGAAGATGGTTTATCTGCCAGCAGCATTGCGTATATTACTGTGGAAGCGATAAATGATGCACCGGAGATAAATTTACCTGCGGAATTGTATCTGGACAGGCAGGGTGAACTTACTATTGATTTAGCAGATTATGCTTTTGATGTTGATGACGAGGCATTGCTATATTCAGCAATAACCGGAGAAGAACTGGAAGTGGAAATTTCCGGTAGCCTGGCAATGATCTCATCTGATATTTACTGGACAGGGATGGAAAACGTAATATTTTGCGTAGATGATCAGCAAAGCCGTTTGTCAGCCTGTGATACTGTATTAGTGATTAAGGAATTTAGCCCGTATCCAGTAATTGAGAGCATTATTGATGTACCTGATGATCAGGGTGGAAAGGTGATAGTAGAATTTACCGGAAGTTGTCTTGATACAGACAGCCTGATAGTTCGCCCGGGTGAAATATATCAAGTGGAATATCTATATAATGATGCCTGGCTGGTTGCTAATTATGCCATTGCTTATGGAGCAGAAATATATAATGTGCTGGTGAACACATTGCAGGACTCGATGCCTGGAAATCCCAATATCTATGAATTCAGGGTTATTGCAGCTATGGAAGAAGGTAATTTTGTCAGCAATGTGATGACCGGATATTCACTTGATAATATAAGTCCACAGGTTCCTGCAGAACTACTTTTCGAGGGAGGCAGCCTGGTTTGGAGCGCCCCTGTTGATGATGATTTTGCTTATTTCAGTATATATTGCAACGAAGAATTAATGGAATATAGCATAGTGCCAGAGCTGATTATGATCGGTGAAATGGGAGAATACCGAGTGTCAGCAGTAGATTGTCATGCCAATGAAAGCGAGCTTTCGCCTGCCATTTCAGGTGGCTATCCATATGGTGATATTGATCATAACCTGGAAGTGGAAGCAATGGATGCCTCGCTTGTATTACAGTATTTCTGCCTGATAATTTCGGATTGGGAAGAATGGCAACTCACAATTGGCGATGTAGATGGTAATGGCGTCGTGGAAGCTTATGATGCCAGTTTAATCCTGCAATTCACCGTGGGATTTATTAATGAATTCCCGGTAGAATAGGAGTTATGAGTGATGAGTTATGAGTGAGGAGGGGATAATTTTGAGTTATGGATTTTGAATTTTGAATGGAAAAA
>CAZAHZ010000264.1:0-4952 GCA_964485055.1 uncultured Candidatus Cloacimonadota bacterium | reverse complement strand
TTATCTTTAAAGAACTTAGAGTATCCTATGGTCATATGACACTATTTCATCAATATCATCTTTTTGATAGCAGCGAATTTATCTGTCTGCATGGAATAGAAATAAATGCCTGAGGGAACGCTTTTTCCCCGGTTATCTTTACCATACCAGAAGATGGAATAGTTCCCCGCTCCCTGAACCTGGTCAACAAGTGCCAGCACCTTTTGACCTTTTAAGTTATAGACCACGATCCGAGTGTGGCTGTCTTCCGAAAGACTATATCTGATCTCAGTTTCAGGATTGAAGGGATTGGGATAATTGTCATTAAGAGCAGTAACCAGCGGGATACTGTTTTCGTTATTTCCTGTCCAGTTGCAGATGTACTCAATCTCAATGCACTCAGACTCCATATTACAGGAATAATGAGCACTCACTCCGGCAGTATAGGTTTCCCCAATAGTGCCACACGGTAACTGTACTTGATGCCCAGTAGTCTGACCGCTCAATTCGTCTTCAAAGTAAACATTAAAGTAATCACAATGGCGATTTCTGATTTGCCTGGTTTTTTCCTGGCTGGCAGAAGATGAAATCTGACTGCTGCTCTGTAAAATAGCTGGCGGAGGAATGGGGTCTTCCCAACTGAAAATACCGGTGTTTTCATCCACATGGACATTCGAGGGTGGCATCACAAACTCGATCAGTTCTACGTTAAGAGTAGTGGAATCGAGTATCCAGACTCCTTCCTGCACATAAGGTTGATACATGCCCAAAGTGACTGAGATAGTATATTCACCTTTCCAGACTTCCTGCCAGATTACTGTACCGCCAGACACTGTACCCGTGTAACTGTGTATTCCATCTTCGCAGACGAGTTCAACAACAGCACCATCAGAGGAATCACCGCTGTTAGTTGTCACCAGCAGTGTAACGGGGACATACATTTCGAAACCGATTTCATTGGAAAAATAAGGTACAGACAAAACATTATTGGTGTACATTGCCTGGACGCAATACATATAAGTTCCGGGTTCTTCCAGATTGGGCCAGGTGATGTCTTCGTAGGTGGTATCCTGCAAGCTTTCAGCAATTAATTCCCAATCTGCAAAATTCTCCTGATCATCAGCGAAACCACGAGCGATCCTGTAACCTTCCATGGGTCTGCCGTCCCGCATCATGGTTTTTGCATTGGAAGAACCTGGCTTCGAGATTTCACTGGATAGTGGTAATCTCATACACCGGTCATCCGGCTCACCAATGCGAACATCATCTATATCCCAGCCGAGGTAATTGATCATGTAATCAGACCCGAAATGGAAACGGAAGATCACATCTTCACCATCGTATTCCGTTAGATTGAAGGTGTCAAATACCCAAACGTTGTCATACCCGTTAAAGGCAGGTTCATTTGGTATTCCGGCATTCTCCGGGGATACAGCAGTTTCAGGATAGCCGTTCAAGGGCGTGATTATCTCCCAGGTATCGCCTCCATCAGTAGAGATTTTTACATTTCCGCCATCCCAGTAAGTTTCCATATCATACCAGTGGTAAAAAGTTAACTGAGCTTCGTCGGATGGTACGCGTACTTCCGGAGTATAAAGCGAAGTATTGGCATTGATGGGATATTCTGAGCCGGGCCAGGTACTCCAGCAGTTTTCTCCACTCCAGGGAAGACCGGAATTGCAGCCCTCTGCCCATTCCCAGCCGGTTTCTCCGGTAAATTCGCCATCATCATCTTCAAAATCCCAGAAACTTTCCAGTGGTCCAGTCGGTGAATGCCAGGTTAACCAGGCATTACCGGAGTGATTTTCTTCCACATATACGTCTCGTGGTGGATAGGCAAGCTCTGTGATCATGGCATTATAAACCACGGCATCTTCCAGAATATCAAGATTGCCCTCGTATTTCATGAAATTAAAAAGCTCAATCTCAATGTCATAATTACTTTTCCAGATACCCGTGATCACGCAGACGCCTTCATCATCCGCAATCCCGGTATATTCGGGATAATCACCTTCCGGGTCTGGTTCTGTGCATTCCAGTGTTACTATAGCTCCTTCCGGTATTTGACCGACATTGGTTGTGATAGTCACCGTTAATTCGCCATACATATCATATCCCAGCCAGTTGCTGAAACTTGCCCCGGAAAGGATATTATTAGTATAAACACTGCGGGCAGCATAGCGATACAATCCACTGCTCAGACCAGCCCAGGTGGGATCATTATAGACAGTATCTGCTACGATTTCCAGGTTCAATTGCTCCCAGTCCTCATAATTCGGTTCGTCACCGTAATCACCGCGATAGACGTTATAGCCGATTAATTCGCGATCCAATCTGCCAGTCTGATCATGGGCTTTGCTGAATAAACTGCTCAGGATCGTTTTTTGCTGTTCATATTTATAATGTGCTGTCCCATACGGATCATATTCATCGAATCTATGGGCTGCATGAATTCCGATATTCCCTTTGCTTGGAGTGATAACAGGCTTCATCTTTTCATCTCCTCCACCCAATTCCTGTCTTCCGGAAACTCCTTCCACAGTAGCTCTGATCATAAAATCCTGATATGATGACTGCATCCAGGGCATTCCCATCCATATCCAGTGTTCATAGCTTCTACCGGCAACCGGATTAGTTTCATCAATGGCTACAGGACAGCAAGCCGGAAACCAGTTACTCTGAATAAATCCCAGGAAAAATTCAGTTCCCTCAATCTCGATGGGTTCATCAAATTCAAATTCCACCCAGCCAAAGTCGGTTGGATATACTGTTGTGCTGCCAAGCCAGACTCCTGGAAGTCCGGTCATTTGATCATAAGACCAGACTACTGCAGTGAACGGCATTAGTATTGCTCCTGGAGGATAGCTGCCATCAAAGATATGTATCCTGCCTCCTGTTACCTGGCAGGGACCATTCTGGGCACTGAACCAGACAGCCCGTTCATTATCGGGTTCATCCCAGCAGATGGCGTTCTCAGGTACTCCATCATCATAACTTATCTCATAGATCAGTTCAGTCCCAGGGCTGTGCCAGATCAGATCTACTTCCGTATCTTCGGGATTGACCGTTGCTATCACAGCACCGGGTATATTGATGATCTCCAGCATTATGATCATCTCATAAAATACATCATCTGCGGTAACGGTCAGCCCATCTGTCCACATCTGATAACCTTCATAAGTTAATGCCAGATGATAGGTCTGGCTGCCGTTAACACTACTGAATAAAAATTCACCACTGGCATCCGTCACTGTTGACCAGGAGAATTCATCGTTCTCCAAAGATACTGTTACTCCCACAAACGGTTCTGTATCCGGAGTATCGGATGCTGTTACATAACCTCCAATATCAAGAGGATAAACCTCTGCAATCACTTCCCGACGCTCGGATTCACCCGTTGTATATACTGCTGTCACTCCATAAGTATAACTTCCGTCCGGGACATTAATATTAGTATATTCTAGTTCCAGAATATCATCTTCGATCAGATCATCATCGCGATACACTCGGAAATTCTCGAATATCCGATCCTCTGGATTACCTACCCGGACATCGTCTATATCCCAGCCGGAATAAACCACCGATCCATCTGAACCAAAATGCCACCGTAAAATTGCTTCCTCGCCCTCATATTGACCAATCTCAAAGGTTGCTAATACCCAGCCTCCTGAATTGCCATTAAAGGCTGGTTCACCCGGTATCCCGGCATTTGACATTGAACAGGCATCCTCCGGATAACCACCTTCCGGTGTTAGCAGTTCCCACGTGTCTCCGCCATCTATTGATATCTTCACATTTCCACCATCATAGTAGCTTTCGATGTCATACCAGTGATAAAATGTTAATTGTGCTTCATCTGAAGGTATATCCACCGGGCTGCTGTAAAGTGAGCTATTCGCCATATCTGGGTAAGATCCATTGGGATAGTAGCTCCAGCAGTTCTCTCCGCTCCACGGATTGCCGGCATTACACCCATTTGCCCATTCCCAGCCGTTATCTCCACTGAATTCTCCGTCATTCAACTCAAAATCAAACAATGTCTCCGAACTCGGCTCATTCCACCACAGCATTACGTCTGAACCAACTACACTGAAATCAAGTCCGTTTACCGGATTTAATATTTCAGTTAACAACACAGATAACTCATAAGGTTCATATATTTCAACCAATTCTGCTATATATGGCTCCATATTTTCCTTGTTGACCCTGATATTATATTCACCCTTCCAGATCATCGGCAGCTCACAATCGCCATTGACGTCCGTCAGCTCAGAATAGGTATAATAGTTTCCATCGGGATCAGGTGACTGGCATATAAACCTCGCTTCCGCTTCTTCCACGGCATTGTCATAGAAATCATGCACACTCACGCTGGCACTGGTATAATAATCCTTCGCTACCCAGTTGCTGATGGCTGCTTCAGAAAGTACTCCATTTGTATATTCTCCCTTTACTGCATACCGGTAAATTTCACTATCCGTGATTTCCCACTCCAGATCTGTATATACTGTATCAGTAAGGCTTTCTGCCAGAAGCTCCCAGTTTCCTTCAATCTCCTCATCTCCCCATAATAACCTGTATAATGCGTAGCCTTCCAGTGGGCGTTGATTTCCATAGCCGGGTAGCGAAGCTATCGGGTGCAATGACGGATTACCAGTATCAACCAGATCCGTTTCCGGTATCCCGAAATAAACGTCATCTATATACCAGCCCTGGTAAACAACCGAGGAATCTGAGCCAAAATGAAATTTGAACATCACATCTTCACCAATATACTCACCAATTTCAAATACTGCCAGTGTCCAGGTCTGATCCCAGCCGTTATATACCGGTTCTCCATTTAAGCCAATCGCAGTTCCCGGATAGCCACCCACCGGTGTGATCAATGACCAGGTGTTCCCGCCATCTGTCGAAATCTTTACATTGCCACCGTCACAATAGGTTTCCACATCATACCAGTGCCAGAACATCAA
>CAZAHZ010000263.1:0-4952 GCA_964485055.1 uncultured Candidatus Cloacimonadota bacterium | reverse complement strand
ACCACTTAACAGCTTCTTTATTATTCTGATCCACTCCTTCTCCACTATCATAACACAATCCTAAATAGTTTTGAGACTTATCATGTCCTTGCTCTGCAGCCATCCTAAACCACTTAACAGCTTCGTTATAATCTGTTACTACTCCCTGACCATTATAATAATTTAAAGCCAGATTATATTGTGCTGATATATATCCCTGCTCAGCAGATAATCTAAACCACTTAACAGCTTCTTTATAATTCTGATCCACTCCTTTTCCACTATCATAACACAATCCTAAATAGTTTTGAGACTTATCATGTCCTTTCTCTGCAGCTAATCTAAAATAATAAATAGCTTTTTCTAAATTTTCTCCAGTATAGTACTTATATCCCAATAAAAATAATGATTCTGCATCCATATTTTTATTTTTCTCATTATCATTTTTATCTAATTCATTGTATTCAAACAAATTGGTTTGTCTATCTCTCAATAGGGTAGTATCTTTGAATTCTGTTTTATGCTTTTTATTTTTATTTAAACTATTAATTCTTACTTTCAGCATATCCCATCTTGGTTTCCAATCACCTTTATTGGCACCTATTAAAACTTTTTCCGCTATTCTCGGACCAACCTCCTCAGCCAATTTCCTTTCTACTTGCCAACTCATACCACAATTTTGGCATTCAATAAACACTTCTTTATTTGTTACTGTGAATTCAAGTTTTTCCGATATACAGTCTGGACATTTGAATTTATAATAATTATTTATATACCTCAAATCTCTTTCTGTTACTAATTCGTGCCTTCTTATAAAGTCTTTGACAATATGTCTTCCAGGTTTAACTCGATTTTTTCTAAAAAAGGAATTTACTAATGTAAAATATTCATTTTTTATATTATTCCACACAAAGTAATGTATCGGCTCAAGGGCATGATGAAACTCGCATAATGTTATCAAGTTCTCAGGGATGTGTTTTCCTCCCTGGCTTTTTGGTATCTTGTGATGAACATTAAGCGAAACTCTTGAAGGACATCCTGTCACCTGACACCTATAATTATCTCTTTGTTTAACAACTTGCCTTAGATAGTCCCAAAAAGGTGGCTCTCCAGGCCAGTTATTGAACACTTCCATTATTTTCTTATCTCGTTCACTTAATATTGCACGTGGATGATGAAAATGAAGTACTTCTGGTATTGAGGGCTCTTTGTATTTTTCATCCCATTCCAGCAAAGATTTATTAATGGCATTTTTCGCCTTTAATCTATTGCTTATGTATATTACAACCATAATCAATATCGGTACACTTAAATATATAAGATATTTAATTAAACTTATAAATATAACAATTCCAATAAATATAGCTATATAGTTTATTTTATATTTTTCTAACTGCTCATCTACGGCTTGTCTAATGTTTCTTTCGGCTTCAAAATATGCTGCTTTCTCCTTTTCATATTTTCTATATCTTTGCTCATAAATCTCCGGATAAGTTGTATTTGATAATTCATTAAAACAATTCTTGCATAAATATGATTTGTCATTTAACATTAATCCAGGCCCTATCACGCCACCGCATAATACGCAAGGTGATCCTAAAATCATAGTGATGTTTTCAGCATCTGCTTTATTTCTCAAGATCAGTTTATTTACATCCACATTCTTTAAGAAATCGCTTGGATTATACTCTCTATGCCAGTTATCCATATTTTCTCACCTTCTCATCTTTTCCTCAAATCCAACTCCACCGGAAATTCATCAATCAACCCAACACTATACATCAATATCAAAGAAGCATCATAAGCCTCAACAACTCCATTCCCATCAACATCTGCAACCTCAAACCTCCATACTTCCCAGGGTAATGTTGTCCCTTCTGGCACTAATTGACAAAAGTACTGCAAAACTAGTGATGCATCAAAAGCTTCTACTTCCAGATTATTATCACAATCTCCATAAGGATAACCACCAGTAATATTCTCAGACATCAAGCTTTCATTTCCATGACAATCATAAGCTATGACATTCATTTCTCCCAAAATCCCAATTACACTCATTTCTGGTTCAATACAATTTCCCATGAAAAGCCCATTATTAAAAACACTGAAATAGGCAAAATCATCAGCCTCTGGCTCGCTCCATCTCATATACCCATCCTCAAATCTCAATTCTGTTGGTATAGCTGGAGCAATATTATCGACTGAATATCCTGGCATTATTTCACTTACCCAGTTACCTTCGTCCATTGCTGCAATTACTCTAAAGTTTATCAAACCATTATTTGTTGATGTCGAATCGTAAGGTGTATGGACAATAACATTATAATCTTCTTCTCCATACCCATATATCGAGTTTAAACCCGTCCATCCATTTTCTGTCTCTATTTCTATCGTGTAGCCTTCCGCAGTCCTCAAAGTATCACTATCATAAAAGCTCCTGCCAAAATTGACATTAACCCATCCACCTTGATCTTCAGGGATATCTATTATCGCTAATATTTCTGGCTCTGCAATCCCAACTTGAATAAGCTCTGTTTTAGTATCATTATCACTCTCACCATATACAGTTAATGTAGCGTAAAAATCACCTGTATTCTCGTAAATATGCACCGGATTGCTTTCAATACTATTAAACCCATCTCCGAAGTCCCAATATAATGAATCTATTGTCCCCACAGATAAATTTGTAAATTCCACCTCATAAGGTATGCAACCATAATTCCCTGAAAGCTCGAAATCCGCTGTCACATATTCCGGCTCTGTCACCTCAATATAGTCAGTTTTAGTAAGAGTATCGTCTCCCGTTACTCCGCTAATTGACACTGATACGCTAAATACTCCAGGTGTCAAATATGTATATTCCGGATTTTCTTCCACAGAAGTATTCCCATCACCAAAATCCCATACAAAGTCATCTACTACCCCCAAATACTCAATCTCAAATTGTACTTCCAAAGGTGCAACTCCATTTAAAGGTGTCCCAGAAAAATCAATAATTTCAACAACAGGACTTCCCTGATGAAAATAGTAAGCCCCAATATCTGCAATCGTATCGTCAGGATCATATGGTAAATATGGATTTCCCGCATCAATACAAGGCGAATTTTCCATTAAATGGTAATCTCCATTCTCAGCATCTACAAATAGCGGAACTTCATCAATATTTACTCCTAGCCAGTATACTCCCGCATTATCTTCGTTTATTATACCTTCTTCACCATTTTCAATGTCACAGTAATTCAATGTTAAATTGCTTGTTAAAGTACTTAATACTATTTCATTATTCCATACAATACAACTATTCATATTTATAATGCTGTAACTGTTGTATATTCCATTACTCTCATTACTTACATTCGCTATAATATTTGAGTTTATTAGTGTTAATATGCTTTCCGTAATATATAGACCTCCTCCTTTTTGCGCGTATTCTCCATTTATTATATTATTAGCGATTGTTGTTTTGCTTATTGTGATATTACAATCATATATATATACTCCTGCTCCACATCCACTACCATTTTGATTATTTAAAAGCTCTGCATTATTATTCATTATATCATTTTCATTTATAATGATTCCTATTGTATTTCTAAAATAAATTCCTCCACCATTACTTTTACCATTTTGGCTATTAGCTGATTTGGCTTTGTTTGAATTAATTATATTATTACTAATGTATATATCTTCAGAATCAGTTATAGATATTCCTCCGCCATATCCTTTTCCATTTGTACTATTATAAATATATGCTTCATTATTGTCTATATTACAATCATAAATATCTATGTTATTTGAATTTATTATTGATATTCCTCCTCCAAAACTTTCTCCATTTAAACTATTTGATAATTTTGCATCATTAAATTTAATTGTACTGCTTGTTATCTGTATATTATTTGAGTTTTGTATACATATTCCTCCTCCGTATGGTTTTTGATTGTTGCTATTAATTTCATTATCTTCAATTATGCAATCATATAATTCAATATTCTCGCAATTAATTACGTATAATCCTGCTCCCTTTTCAGAATTAAAATAGTTTATATTACTTTCTAATCTTATTTTATTTAGTGTCATATTATCTGAGTCTTCCAAATATATTCCACCTCCACCATCATTAACTTCTACTCCTGATCCATTTACATGATTTTGTGCAACTATTAAATTACTCAAATTTGGGTTGCTATTGATACAATATATTCCTCCACCTTTATCTCCTTCATATCCTGTTCCCCCAGTTATTGTTAACCCTGATAAAACGGCTGCATTAGTCTCATTATTCATAAATTTCACAACCGAAGTATTGCCTGTTCCGATAATCATTGTCTGCTCAATCAATGTCGTATCCTGAGTAATAATAAACCATGATGCCACAGTAATATTTTTCCCATTAAAATTAATGTCTCCAATATAAGCCCCTGGTTGTACTAATACGGTATCACCATCTGTCGAAGCATTTATTCCATTTTGAATTGTACTATAATCTGCCGGTATATTGATAACAAAAGCTAAACCCTGATACGCCATAAATAATACAAATAAAAAAATCGCAATCTTGTCTTTCATCTTTTCTCCTATTTAATCTATTTTCTACCCACCATTCATCTCTATCGCTTAGTCCACTCCGTTTATCCCGTTAACTGCGTTCACAATGTTCACAAAATAAAATTATCCCAATCCCAGCCAGAAAAAAAAGTCATCCCCCGTCTCAGCATCAGAACAAAAATTCAAATTTATCTTCACCCTTGTCAATTTTTTTCTAAAAATATAATGTATCATTCATAACCAAATACAAGTCAATACCGTCCATAACGTCCATTTAGTCTATAAACCTATCTCATCTTATTATCCAATATCCACATATTTCCAATTTCAATCCCATTTCCCCATAAAGTTCTCAACACTGAATTATTGAATTAACCCAAGTTTACCACGATAATTTTTTTTAGAAAAAATTTGTAGAGAAATGA
>CAZAHZ010000262.1:0-4982 GCA_964485055.1 uncultured Candidatus Cloacimonadota bacterium | reverse complement strand
TGAGGACAATTATAAATATCCTTTACGTCATGTCAAGCTTGACATGACACTAGTATATATTTTTTCGTCTATCAGATTATAATCGAGATACTTTCTCAGCACCAATTCTCTACTGACAGAAAATTTAGTCGCTAAAATCTCCACATTACTTTCTGAAAACGGTAAATCTTCTGCACTAAATGCTAAATCTGGTAACAAAAATTCGTTAGCCAGCTTATTACATTTTATTTCAATTTGATTAAAAGTAATATTATATCTGTTAAATATTAATTTATCATTTATGTCGATTCCACCATTTCGATATATCAGATGTCCAATCTCATGAAACAGAGTAAAAATTTGCCTAGTTTTTGGCATGCTATTATTAAGATATATTAAGGGATAATTCTCATCATATAGGCAAAAACCCGAATAATCATCATTTCTGAAAGCATCTTTAAAAATCGTAATACCTATATTCTCCAAACTTTTTCTCCAATTCTTTAAAGCCAGATCAGCATTTTTCCACTGGATTTGTTCGTTTAGGGATACATCTAAATGAGATCGTAATATCTCGCATATTTCTGCAATACTCATTTTACCGGCAGTGGAAAATGAATTTAAAAATTCTTGCATATGATTATTGATATCATAGAGTTCCATGAGATTTAATTGCATTGCTTTTGCTTTCCTATAGAGGTAAATCATACTTGCCGGTAATGATTTGTTTAATTCATCGGGCATAGACCTGAAATCTGTATCAGGATCAACACTATAAGGTAAATTTGGCATAAAAAAGACAGCAATTGGCTTCTTATATACCTTCTGAGCTAATATTTCCAGCTGAATATAGGTGGGTGACCCACCCCCTGATTCCCAACTTTCAATAACTTCAGGTTCTTTATTCATCTTATAAGCAACATCAAAAATTGAAAGATTCAATTCTTCTCTCAATTGCTTTAAAATAGATAAATTAATCGGAAGTAATTCTCTCATTATTCTCCTTACCTTTCCCAAACCATTATATATTTATAATCATTACAATAATGGATGCTGCTAAGATTCTGTCAAATATTTCTTTCTCTTTCAGACTTGCTCTCAATAAAAAAAGAAGGTCCCCAGATGGGGACCCTTTTTAGAGGAGGAGGCCAGGGCGGGGCTGCCCGGGTGTTGGTAACAACCCAGAATTATTTCATCAGGGCGATCTTTGTTATTGTCGTGTAGTCTTCCGACTCACCTTGATTTCCCTCTGGGAGTCACCGTTCTGGATGCCAGTGATGCTGAAGGCGGTTCCGGTGGAGATTTGATCTGGGATGGTATTACCGGACCTGGACAAAGAATCAACTGGCACGGTGAAACATTAAACGGCTGGGGTGTTGTGCATGATGGCGAATTTGCCACATGGGAAGTTGATGTACAATTAAGCACCGAATTTGCCGGAGATATGACTTTTGGCTGGGAAATAGGTGGAGATGGATATTTTGCCGAACCACACTATGTAACCGGTGAAATCTATATGCTCTATCCATTGAGATGGATAAACCTGGATACATCTTCAGGAACTCTGGCAAGTAATGAAACGTGCGATATTACTATCAACTTCGATACTCATGATATTGAAGAAGGCATTCATACATGTGATATTGTGATCACCTGCGATAGTTGGGATACAAAAATAGTAAATATTGTCTTAAATGTCTTCACTCCTGAGGATGGAAATGATAATGAACTGCCGGAAACAGTTACTCTTAACAGCAATTACCTAAATCCCTTTAATCCGGAAACCGAGATACTGTTCCAGCTTCCCGAAAATGAAAAGATCAATCTGTCAGTTTATAATCTCAAGGTGCAGTTAGTCCGGACTCTGATAGACAGCTATCTGCCAGGAGGCAGCCATTCTGTTGTCTGGGATGGAACTGATAACCAGGGGAAAAATGTAGGAAGCGGAGTATATTTCTATCAGCTTTCAGCAGGCAATATCAACAAAACCGGGAAAATGGTATTGCTCAAAATAGGCAAATATTATAAATAATCTATAAACTGGTAGCAGATCATTTATGGTCTGCTGCCGGTTTTTTTGTGGGTAAACAATAGCATTTGCTGATCGGTGTCAGATCGTCATTTAATCTATAAATCAGAGGATTACCCGTTGGAATTTCTACTTTTGGAATGTCTTGCTCAGGAATATTTTCTAATATCATCATCAAAGATCGTAATGTGTTGCCATGGGCTACTATCAATACTCTCTTTTTATTTTTTATTTTTGGAATGATATTTTCCTTCCAGTAATCTTCAAATCTCTTCCTTGTATTTTCCAGAGATTCTCCCATTGGTAACTGGTTAATAATTCCTGCATATTTAGCTTCTCTGGCAGGATCTCTT
The DNA here is from genome assembly GCA_964485055.1 of uncultured Candidatus Cloacimonadota bacterium. GTDB lineage: Bacteria > Cloacimonadota > Cloacimonadia > Cloacimonadales > TCS61 > Stygibacter. Next base: position 2,621 of record CAZAHZ010000262.1, on the reverse strand, counting down.
TTATCACCGGGTTCTAGTAAAGGAGGAACAGCCGAATAGCCTCTCCGCAATTCCTCAACGGCTTCTACACCAAGAATTTCCCGCATTCTATCCTTATTCTTGCCCTGCAGGTCTCCATAATGACGTTCATTCAGACGCCAGTCCTTCTCAACGGGAATCCACATTAAATCCATCTCATCCAGAACCATCCATAAAGTCCGTATAGCTCTTTTCAGATACGATGTAAAGGCTATATCAAATTCAAATCCTGCATTAAAAAGGCATCTTCCAGCCCTTTTCGCCTCGTTTATCCCTGCTTCGGATAAATCCACATCTGTCCAGCCCGTAAACAGTCCCTCGTTATTCCAGACACTCTCTCCATGCCGTATTAACACTAATTTTTTCATTATTACCTCTGTTATTTATTTTCTTTTTCTAATTTATGTTAAGATATTAATTTCGCCAATATTAATCAAGAACTTTTTTATTATTATTCAATTCAAACTCCCTCTTCTCATCCAAGAGGTATCAGGAAATATGGGTAGTGGAAAATTTGGGTAATAATTTTGATTATGAGAATCCTGGAAAAGCGGTGAAAGTTGACATAAATAAAGGGGAAAGAGATATGGTCATCGAACCGATAAGACCCCGTGAGGTGGATTTATCGGCTATTGGTGTTTATTCAGGCAGCAGAGGAATTAAAAAATGAGATATTATGATCTGATCAAGAGTGATCTTGATAAATCCGCCTTTTTTAAGAATTATGACAGCATCCTGCGGGAAGATGTGCGAGGTAACCTGTTTCATCATCTGAACCGGACAGTGAAAGCACTGCTCGTCTGTCGTGCTTACTTTGCGAGTGGCAAGAACATTCTGGTAATCTGTGCGGATGACAAGCTGGCAGAGGATTATCTGGATGATATCCAATTAATTGCGGGCAAAGAGAATGCTTATACACTGCCGGATTATGAGATACTTGCTTATGAGCAACGGTCTCCGCATTATACGATACGAGCAGAGCGGATACGGACATTAAGCAACGTATTTGAAGACAAAACCTCGATTTATACCGTTTCTATCCGTTCATTATTACGTAAAATAGTCTCAGCCGAGATATTTTCGGAATATATGATCAATCTGCGAGTGCTGGAGCCAAGTAATCCCGACAAACTGGTTTCAGACCTGGTGGGGATGGGCTATAACAATGAATTTCAGGTCAGCAAGGTGGGCGAACTTGCCCGTCGCGGTGGAATAATAGATGTCTATAGTCCGAATCAGTCAAATCCTGTGCGGATTGAATATTTTGGAGATTCCATAGAGTCAATCCGGTATTTTAATATCTCCACTCAGCGCTCGGCGGGCAAGGAATTGGAAGAGATCACGATCATCCCCTCACGCGAGTTTTCTCTGCATGATATCAGCACCGATGCTTCAATGTGGGGACGGATACATGAGCACGGGTTTTATGAAGGAATAGAGCAGGATGTGAGCCTGTTATTAAAAAAGACAAGTGGATTTGCGGACTATTTTTCCGAGAAAAAGACTATTTTTTTCTGGGATGAATACCAGTTTTTCAGTCCGACATTTACTGAGATACAGGATGAGACGCAGAAATTATATCTCAAAGCGAGAGAACAGCGTCGCAAGGATCAGTTGCCTGAACCGGAAAATCTGTTTTACAGTAGAAGTTATATCCAGCGTATATTCACTCGTTTTCCGAGCTATTTTTTGAGCAACAGTTATCAGGAATTCAAGCGGATCAATATCCAGGTGGAAGTGCCGGTTTTGGGTCAGATAAGTCAGCAGGGCAATCTGGAAAGTCTTGAGCAGGAATTAACAGAGAAACTTGATGACGGCTACCGGGTAATAATCCAGAGTGATAACAAGAGCCAAAGCAAGCGAATGAGTGATCTTTTGGAAAATCTGGAGGGCAAGCTTCATTTTTCGATCGGGGTATTTCAAAAGGGATTTATCTTACCCGATGCCCGGCTGGCAGTATATACCGATCATGAGATATTTGCAAGATACCGGCAGCGGACGAGGAGTGCCAGATTCAGTAATAAAGAAGCACTGGTAGATTATGAATCTTTGAAACCAGGTGACTATATAGTCCATATAGATTATGGAGTGGGTATATACCGGGGATTACAAAAAATGCCCTCGGGCGGGTCAACTATAGATTGCCTGACAATCGGATATGCCGATAATGATGTAGTCTATGTGCCCACTTTTCAATTGAACCGTGTATCCAAGTTTGTGGGAAAAGAGGGAACTGAGCCAACCATCCATAAGCTGGGCGGTAAGATGTGGGCATTGGCAAAGACGCGGGCTAAGAAACAGATAGAGCTTCTGGCAGAGGATATTATTCAATTATATGCAGAGCGGCAGATTCGTAAAGGTATCAATTTTGATGCTGACAGCACCTGGCAGCAGGAGTTGGAAGATTCTTTTATTTATGAGATAACGCCGGATCAATTGCAATCAACTAATGAAATAAAGCAGGATATGGAAAAAGATAGTCCGATGGAGAGACTTCTCTGCGGCGATGTGGGTTTTGGTAAAACAGAAGTAGCGATCCGCTCCTCCTTTAAGGCTATCATGAGTGGCTATCAGGTAGCGATCCTGGCACCAACTACACTTCT
>CAZAHZ010000261.1:0-5010 GCA_964485055.1 uncultured Candidatus Cloacimonadota bacterium | reverse complement strand
CAGACCAGGATGGTCTGTGTACGCAAAATCCAGAGCAAGATGCTCTGGCTACACTAATAACCGTTCACTGATTACTGATCACAGATTACCGTTCACCGATTACCATTCACCCGTCACAAGTTTCCGTTTATTACTTGACAGTGAAAGTTGGCGGATAGTTTTTGCTATCCATGAGTAATAAAAATGGAGGAATAATGAAGAATATTCTCATTATTGGTATTTTTATTTTAGTTTTTACTTTAACAGCTCAAGATCAGCCTGCAAGTTTCGGATTTTCTGCCAAAATAGATGATCAGGGTGATGCTAATTGGCAATCCGAGTCAAAACAGGAGGAAATCCTGATAAAGCTGAAAACTCTGGAAGATAAATATCTTTCTCAGTTGCAGAAACGTCAATATCTGGAAGCAAGTATGCTGATAAAAGAGATCCGCGAGATCATTACCGGAAAATCTACTGCTGATACAGAGGTAAACACTCAGGTTTCCGCAACTACTGAAACTACTCAGAATGTTAATATTAACATGAATATCAGCGGATTTGACAATCCTTCCACTCCCAATCCTCAACCCAATATTGTGATAACCGAACCAGTGATGAAATCTTTCCCAGCTCAGGAAGTAATAAGCAATTCCGCTTTCAATCAATTGATCAATAATATCCAGGACGAGTCTTTTGCCGAAGATCAGATACGTTACGTGCGGACAGCAGCAAAATCTCATTTTTTCACAGTAGCTCAGACGGAGCAGCTAATTGATCTTTTCGCTTTTTCGGAAGATAAACTTGATTGCCTGCGTATTGCTTATCCCAAAGTGATTGATAAAGATAATTCCTTCATGATCATCAGTCATTTCACTTACGAAGAAGACAAACGGTCTGCAGAATCTATAATTAATCAGTAAAAAATATAATAAATTGGAGATGTAATGTCATATCAGGCGGAGTTGGAGAAAAAGATCAGCGATAAAACAGATACTGCTCTTATTGAGAAACTCAAAGCTCAAAGTATTACAGCCCGTGCGTCAATTCTTAAAATGACTACTCTGGCAGGAAGTGGTCATCCCGGTGGTTCCATGTCCACAATTGACTTTCTGCTGGGACTATATTCGGTTATCCGGCATGATCCACAAAATATTGATCTGGAAGACCGTGATAAGGTGATTATCTCGCATGGTCATATCTCACCAGCAGCTTACTCTGCTCTTGGCATCAATGGATACTTCGATACCGAGCAAATGATAGCAGCCTTCAGATTAGCCGGCAGCATTTATGAAGGTCATGTGGAACCCTATGTGCCCGGCATCGAATGGGCAACTGGAAATCTGGGACAAGGACTTTCTGCCGGTTGCGGTTTTGCCCTGGCGGATAGCTTAAAAGGGATCAACAACCATATATATGTGCTGATGGGTGATGGCGAACAACAAAAAGGTCAAATCAGCGAAGCCAGAAGATTTGCCCGTAAATTCGGCTTAAATAATCTGACCGCTTTTGTGGATAATAATGGTCTGCAAATCTCCGGTCACTGCCACCAGATCATGCCCCAGGATATTAAAGCTGAATACGAATCTAATCATTGGGAAGTTATTGAGATTGACGGACATGATTTCCAGCAGATACTTGCTGCCATTCGCTATGCAGGTAATAATGGTAAACCCACCCTGATCCTGGGTCACACCATTATGGGCAAGGGTGTGAGCTTTATGGAAAATGATGAAAAGTGGCATGGACAGGCATTACCATATCGGGCAGAAAACGGGCATGATCTTGTCTCCGCCCTGGCAGAATTAGGACAGGCTGATGATTTTGATCACTTGCAGACTCTACGCAGCGAATTCACTTCCGGCAGATGCTCTCTAGTGGATGAGCCTCGGGAAGATCTGCTGATAATCAAAGGTTACCATATAAATTACGAACAAAAAACCGATAACCGCACAGCCTGGGGCAAAGCTCTGGTGGACATCGCTAACCGGAATAATATTAGTGCATATCTGCCTATCGCTGTTTTTGATTGCGACCTGGCTGGCAGCGTTAAAACTGCTGAATTTAGTAAATTATTTCCTGATAACTTCTTTCAGACGGGGATAATGGAGCATCATGCTGCCGTCTGTGCCGGTGCCTTTTCCAAATCAGGATTTCAAACCTTCTTCAGCGATTTCGGGGTATTCGGTATTGACGAAACATATAACCAGCAACGGCTTAATGATATCAATGCCACTAATTTGAAGATTATCCTCACTCATGTGGGGATTGATGTGGGCAAAGATGGCAAAACTCATCAGTGCGTTGATTATCTGGGTCAGGTGCGTAATTTGTTCCACTTCAGATGCGTGATTCCTGCCGATGCTAATCAGACCGATCATATTATCCGCTGGCTGGCTGCCAAGCCGGGAAACTATCTTGTGCCAATGGGCAGATCAAAGCTTGATATTATTCGAACTGTTGACGGCGAAATATTCTACGGCGATAAATATGAATTCAAATTCGGTAAAGCCGATCTTCTCCGTGATGGTCGCTCTGCTGCTCTCTTTGTGATGGGAACTCTCACCAATAGAGCAGTGCAGATTGCAGACCAGCTTCGTAAAGAAAATGTTAGATTACAGGTCTGGAATATTTCCAGTCCTCAGAAAATTGAGGAAGCTGTCATACGACAGGCTGCTGCCACAGGATACATCTTCACTTACGAAGACCATAATGTCCATACGGGACTGGCGGCGTGTATCCAGGCAGAGCTGGTTAAATACCAGTTAACTGTTACATTCAGGGCTTTTGGTGTTTATCGCTACCCGGTTTCCGGCAATAGTGAAGATGTGTATAGATATTGTTATCTCAATGCGGAAACCATTCAATCTGAGATCAAGAAACTGCTGACCAGGAAATCCTTTGATGCTGATAATAAAATCTCCTACGAATGACCCCTATTTTAATATAGCTTCCGAGGAATATATCCTGGAGAATTTCTCCGATGATGTATTTCTGCTCTATATTAACAGCCCTTCCATTATTGTGGGTAGATACCAAAATACTATTTCTCAACTGAATCCCGAATATATCAAGCAGCATGATATCAAGGTTGTCCGCCGGTTAACAGGCGGAGGTGCAGTTTTCCATGATCAGGGAAATTTGAATTTTTCCTTTATCTGCCAAAAAAGCAGCGATGATGATCACAGCTTTGAGAGATATACCGAGCCGATCATAAATTATTTGCATACTCTGGGTATTAAAGCCCAGCTCAAAGGCAGAAACGATCTAGTGATAGACGGTAAAAAATTCAGCGGGAATGCCCGTTTAACAACGCCTACTAAAATCCTGCAGCATGGAACTTTGCTCTTTTCCTCGCAGATGTCTGACCTCACCCAGGCTTTAAAAAGCGATCCGCTAAAATTCAAAGATAAAAGCGTAAAATCCATTCAAAGCCGAGTTACCAATATCAGCGATCATCTGCCGAAACCTCTTTCCGTGCAGGAATTTGAATCTAAACTGGTTGAATATATCACATCATCCTATCCTCAAACCCAGCCTTATAACTTCGAGGACAGGGATATTGAGTGGATTGATTTTAATTCCAGCCATAAATATTCCACCTGGGAATGGAATTTTGGCTTCTCTCCAAAATATAACTATGATAAAACCGTAAAAACAAAAGGCGGAATACTGGAAGTCCGGCTCATGGTCGAGGAGGGTATTATCTGGAAAATGGAGTTGAATGGAGATTTCTTTACCAGGCAACCCATCGAACCACTGCTGAATGCGTTCTGGCATTGCAGACATCATCCGCAAGATGTCCACCAGATCCTTGTAGAATTCAAAGTTGAAGATTACCTGATCAATATTACGGGAGATGATCTATTTTGCGCCTTGTTTTAATCTTTTGCCTTTTATTATTTTCCCTCATTGCTCCCCTCCTCTCTGGTGAGATCCCAGCCATTGATCTATATGTCAGTGGAACTCTTGCTTCCCAAAGCACTGATTATTCTTTCTCGTTTCCGGTCGAACTTTCCGTGATTGATCAAGAACTATATGTTCTGGACCAGAAAAGTAATATTATTAATGTTTTCGACAGCGATAGAATGTCCTTTATTCACAGGTTTGGCGGTTATGGTTCAGAGCCGGGGCTTTTTAACCGGGTATTTTCTCTAAGTCCAGATAGCTGGGGAAATCTTGCCATTTCGGATTTCAATAATAACCGCATCCAGTTTTTTTCGCTTGCTGGTGATTATCAAAGCGAATTTGAGGTTAATTCTCCCTGGAAATTCTGCTTTTATGATCAGGAACTTTATATTGATGTCTTTCCCGGCAGTGATGATGCTGGAATATATCATGTCACTGCCACAGGGATATTTCCTGAAGTTGACCTGGCAAAGTATTTCCTGAAAAACAATTTCGGCTCCATTCTGGATAAATATTATACTTACTGCGTGACAGACTGGGGCTATGTGGTCAGTTTCAGCGGACGTGATGAGATTATCTTTTTCAATAATAGTGGCAAAGCAAAAAGAACAAAAGTTGATAAACTGCCTCTTAAGTATGAAAATACTCTATATGGCAAACCGATTGCATATCAGGATGGATTTCTTATACTGGCAACTTCCAATGATCACCAAATGACAGATTCCCTGCAAACCAGTATCAATTATCACTCTCTGATCGGTAAATATAATAAAAACGGTAAATTAATCACTCTCTATAATCTGCCACCCAACGTCTGGCTCTCGGATTCCTGGGCTTTGTCAGAGCAGCAGATTTTTCTTTATGACTCCATAGAACTAAAGGTATATAAATTTAATCTGGATTAATCAAGAACCCACTCAAAAAAGTTTATTAACAACGAATAACCTCCGATGACTACGGCTCATCAAGAAAACGCGAAAAGCACGAACAAAAACTAATTATAAGCTATTATTGATTTTATTTCTAACTCATTTTACATTATAAAGATATGCTTTTTTATTTAAGTATATTTTTTATTCTTTTTCGTGTATTTCGCCTGCCGTGCCGTAGCCTTGTGCGAAGGAT
>CAZAHZ010000260.1:0-5019 GCA_964485055.1 uncultured Candidatus Cloacimonadota bacterium | reverse complement strand
GGAAGAATGACATATCGCTTGCTAAATATGCTTCAAAACTGGCCGGATTGCCCTCCTCATCATATTCCACAAATACTGGATGTGGAATACCTGCAAAAAGAGCGGCAGCGAAAGCAAGTGTAAGGATTATTGCAAATATCTTTTTCATAAAAAAACTCCTTTTTTAGTTTTGCTTACCATTTTTTTGCAGATATACTAGTCAAGATGCTCAGGAGGTTGGAATTCCAGCGCAGCATCATAATCTGGATGTGAGTCATATACGGGCCATTGTAAATTTGTTCCACTAACCGGGAACATTGCCACTGGCATACCTTTGGTTACTGTAAAAGATGTTCCTAACCATGAGCTACCACCATAATAATGATTTTCCCAGCTTTGATCAGTATTTACCCAACGCGATACTGAATTCACTCTGGATTTCTGTGGTCCGTCAAAAGGTCTTGAAACCTGTTCCACCAGTTCTTGAGAAGTGTCGCAGAAGCTTTCTGTCAGCATCGGTACAGTCACAAAATTCATATTTGTCGTAGCTGTGTATGTGAGATCATAGCTCGGATGAACCAGCAGCTTGCCAATATTGACAAATTCAAAGTCATCAGCAGCACCCAGCATCAATACATCATTTTCAGCTATATTAAAATCATTGATCCAGCCATAGCCTGTGATATAAGAAGCTGATGTCCAGCCCTGTGACGCTACATCCCACTTAGTGATTGTAACCACATTGCCTGTTCCAATACTGTTTCCCAGTTCACTTGCCATATCAAAGCCCATATCAAAGGGCAAAGCGACAAGGTTCATATCCGTAGTTGCTGTCTGAACACAGTCATATTTAGCAAATCCGATTACATCACTGGGATACGGATACTCAGTTCCGTCATGAATTACTGTAACCAGGAAGTAATATTCGTCATAAGCAGCCATACTGCTACTTGTCCAGTTGGAAGCTGATATTGCTGTGGCTACCTTCGTCCAGTTGCCATCATAATCTACCGCATTTGGATTGGCTTTCTTCCACACACTTGTATAGGTTCCGTCAAGATTATCACCATAAAATCCATCTACACCATTCCACATTCCTGCCCAGTCATACATTCTCTCGGCAGTTGCCATAACTCCAACGGTATTATCAAAATAATCAGGATGAACATTGAAAGTGTTATCATAAACTGGTGATGAATATACATTATAAGTTAAGGCTTCAGCACCAAATCCAATGGGAGCATCCCAATCTAAAGTAACCAGGTCAGTGGCATAAGAAGCAGCTACATCAAGCTTTCTGCCAGCTTTTACCAATGACATAAATACAGCAGGTGTATTACACTGAACATCAGACTGACGACCATAGCCGGCATAATCTGCTGCATGACCATGTGTTGTGGTGCCATCAGTATTATGAAGACCACTTGACCAGATACGGTCATGATCAAAATAATCCAGACCTTCTCCATCATGATCTTTAACAACCAGACCCATACCAAAAGTATCCAGATCGGTCAAGCCTGTAAAATAACTGGTGGTACCATAAGCTGCATGAGTGCCTATAGCAGGAACTTCTGTCCCTTGGATTACAGTGAGAGCATGATCCAGATCCCACCAGGCATTTACATACCAGCCTAAACTGTGGGTTCCTTGAGTATGCCCGGCATAAGTTGCAGTCCAAGCTGCAAATCCTGAGTCAGTAGCATATTCATCTCCCAAATAAGTACTTCCATCAAAGAAATCTAGTGTCTGACCATAACCTTTACTGCCATCATTAACTGTGTTTTCTCCATACTGTCCTACCCACTCTGTTCCGGCCATAACACCAGCAACTGCTACACCAGCATGAGCAGCATTATTAGCAAAATCCAGACGAAATTCCGCATAATCACTTCTGTGAGCAGCTAAAGTCGGATAGGGGTTATAAGCCAGAGAAAGAACATCATCATAAGCTTTCACACCTACGAATAACCGGTAATCATCTTCATCATCATACACAAAACTATAAAATTCATAACTTGATCCACCATAATTGGTGTTTTTCATTAACATACCTTTTTCATTCTCAATAGTACCATTAGTTAAAGCTCCGGGTTCTACGTTAGCAAACGGGTTTGTGGCATCACTAGGTACAAAACTATTTTCCAATCCCCATGTTGATGGGTCATTCACAAATACGTTTGTCATCCAGGTACCTAATGTGATATCTCCATCATCCTTCACTTCATATTCCAAGGTTGGATGATTCAGGAAATCTCCTGCAAAAGCTAGGGCACTAAATGCCACAATAAGAAGTAATACAATTATTTTCTTCATACTTCTCTCCTCTTTCTCCTTTTTTAGTTTTTCTCTTTTCATAATCTGTAATATCCCAGATATTATTTTGTCAAAACCATTTTACGATTATAGGTTTTTGACTTTGTTTCTAAACGATAGAAATAAATTCCGGATGAAGCCTGCATTCCTTTTTGATTGCACCCATCCCAGTGTTTTGTGATAGTAATATCTTTATCTTGTTCCTCATTATCTATCAAAGTGATAACTTTTTGACCTTTGACATTATATATAGCCAGACTTACAGGACCAGCCTCTTCCAGGGCAAAACTGATATCTGTTTCAGGATTGAATGGGTTGGGATAATTCTGATGTAAACCATAGATAATATCTGCCGGTGGTGGATTCTCTTCACCTTCTTCGGGTACATTTATTGTGATCGGCCCAAAATTTTCTGAATTACCGTTGAAAGCTATACTTTCCAGCCAGTAATAATACTTGGTACCATTTTCTACTTCGTATTCATCCAGATAGGTATAATCTGTCGGTTGAGATGTTGTTCCTGCTCCAGGTATGAATTCACTATTCACCTTGATTGATTCTTCCTGATCTTCTGTCTCGGAACGATATATATTCCAGCCGGCATTATTGATCTCACTCTGGGTGATCCACTGCAATTGCGGGGTTCCATCAGTTAGTACTGCAGTAAATGATGTCAAAGTTACCGGCAGCATACCGCCTTCTCCCCAGTCATCTCCGTCAAAATAAAACGTCAGATTTTCTTCGCCTATACCGATATAAATGCCTGCCCAGCCTGTATTACCCGGATTTACTGTTACGTCAGCACGTCCTTCTATATTGTATGTGATATTAAGTGTAGGTCCATCTGTAAGATTTCCATTGGCTCCCCAGGTATATTCCCCTTCATTTCGCGCAGGAGCTGATGGTACTGTTTCTCCTATTGTTACCACACGCACATACTCGACAGGATTATCAAATGTTGTAGTGCGATAGCGTCTGTAATTATAACCAAGATTGGCAATATCCACTGTGATAAAGCCAACACTTGTATCCACACTATTAACTCCAAAGTAGCATCCTTCGATGTTTGATGCCACTCCTGGTGTTGTATTTCCCACTACTGCCGTACCTACTAATGTGCCGTTTGTACTGTATAATTGGGCACTCCAGGATTGCATTGTGTACTCATTTGCATCCCCATTGATCAAAACTGTTACTTTTAATGAAGGGGTTACATCTACATCATAGTAATCCTCAGCCCAAACCATTAAAAAACTTGTGATTATGATTAAACATATGATTATTTTTTTCATGATAGCCTCCTTAATCCCCTATCACCGGGCAGTTCCAGGTTGAACCACTGGACACCTGTACTCTGATGATAGAACCCGGTAACAAATCATTATCACTGGCGACTTCCCAGCTTTCATCTCCCCAGGTTGTATCCGTTATAGGAAGAGCACGCCAGGCTTGAACATTCTTATTCCATTTTTCTATCTTTGTGCAACCAGTAATACTTTGAGCCAGTTTCTGAACTCCGCTGTATAATGCATCTTCCGTGTCATCTGCCCAGCCGCTGTCACTAAAGATACTCGAATCCATCGGAATAATTATCAGGTTATCATCCAGACCCGCTTCTCCGGCAATTAAAGTGTAGCTGAAATGACGAGCTTCACTCAGTCTTCCTTTGCAGAAAAATGCCTGGATCTCATCTTCTGCGGTTACCATTACCGGTCTGCTCGTGTTAAGATTAAAATCTCCCAGCCACCAGTAGGTATTTTCGATCGGATACCAGTCCGGGAAATGTATCTTCTGGCAGGTATCCCAAGTGTCTCCATCCCACTGCCCGATCAAATCTACATTGCCCAGGGCGTTTCCTAAAGCTGAGGCTGTGGTGTAAAGCTGCGAGTTATTAAAAACAAGCCCAACATAACAATTGGAGGGAAGATAGGTGTTAATATTATTGTTATACTCTCTGAAAGCGATGATATCACTCTCATTATTAGTATAAGTGTCATGACAGGCTTCTATTTTGATAAAATTGGCTCTGTCAATATTATTAAACCCGTTTCCACTCCAGCCCTGCAGGATTTTAGAAGTATTCGTGGTCTCAAAAACAGATCCACTTTCCTGGTAGTAGTTATATGTTCCACCTGCCCAGGTATCGCTATACATGATCTTATAGCTTGTGGCTCCGGATACTCCCTGCCAGCTTATGGTCAAATCATAATCTGATGGAGTATTCTTGGTTACTGTGGTTATTGCCGCACCCTGAACTGAACTCAATTGCAGAAGTTCTGTGCCTTCACCATCCCCAAAGGCATAAGATGCATCTGCTTCGTGACGGGTGGCATAAGTCCTTTGGATTTTCACTCCATAAGTCTTGCCATAAGTACCAAGTCCTCCTAAATCCCAGCCAACTATACTGAAATTCAGCAAACCGTTTACGTTCTGCCAGGTATTTCCACCATCAAAAGTTACCACTAACTGTCCTGTCGTCCCAACGGGTGCAGGTGAATTCCACGTAAATGTGTAATCAACTGTATTTGAGGTTGGCACTAAGGCATCATCAACGTCAAAGCAAATAGGCAGAGATTTACCGTTATTGGGTATGGACGTCCGCGTCCCATCAAACTGCCTGACCGGAATATTAACTGTAATTGATGCTGCTGGTTTTACTTTTACTACCACATCAGCGATAGTTGAATAATCAAATGAAACTTCTACTTCGCTATCGTCAGTTAA
>CAZAHZ010000259.1:0-5027 GCA_964485055.1 uncultured Candidatus Cloacimonadota bacterium | reverse complement strand
AGCTGGGTTGTGCTTCGCACCGTGAGAAGTGAGTAGTGAATAGTGAGACGGAATAAAATTTAATCCAGAGCTGGAAGCTATGGGTACGCAATCTCGCATTTTCGCATCTTCACATCTTCAATTCGTCGCCCCTTCGCCCCGTCTCCCCTTCAATTCCTCCCCCGTCTCACGTCTCACGTCTCACGTCCCCTCGTCCCTCAGTCCTGAAGTCCAAAAGTCTTGAACGAAGTGAAATCCCGTCTCACTTTAGAGAACAATAGTATTTTTTTTCTTGACGTCTAAACGTTACCATAGATAACATTACATTGTATTATCAATACCAGAGAGATTTCGGAGGAGCTTTATGAAAAAGATTATTATTACATTATTACTATTTTTGATGGGATCACTTGTCTGGGGGCAGTTTATCTGGGATGACCCGGGAGTGTGGGTTGGTCAGGAGAAGATGATCCATGCGGATGACTTTTATGCGAAGACGGTTTCTATAGAAACAAGCGAAGGGATGGTATTTCTCTGGGTGGAAAGCCAGGAGGGACTCGCTCAGATATATGGTCAGAAATATTCATTTACAGGTGAATCGCTATGGGAAGAACCAATTCTTTTATCTGCTGCAACCAGATTTCCTTTTTTACAATCGGGAATAGAAGATACAGAAGGTAATCTGATAATTGCTTACTACGTATTGGATACTGAAAATAATGTACGCTTGATGAAGCTGGGCAGTAATGGTGAATTTATCTGGGAAACAAGCTGGAGTATGGAAGAAAATGAATACATGGAGCTGCGTTTACTGCCAGGGATTTCCAGTGATCTATATTTGAATATTCGCGAGAGCTATTATGAGAATATATTGTATCATTTTGATGAAGAGGGTAATCAGACTGCAGGCTGGGCAGGAGGATATTCGCTGGGAGGAATTACTCCCAATTGCTGGCAGGTAGATGAAAATGGATATCTGGTGGTATTCTATCGTGATCCCGGTGATAATTATAAACTGCAAAGGATTGATCCGGAGGGCAATGAAGCGTTTAATGACGGAGCAATGGTATTTGAGGATATCACTTACCACGGTGATAATGAAGCTTCATTTGATATCACTCCTCATGGGGATTATGTCTGCAATTTTGACAACTATGTGAAATGCATAACTTATGAAGGAGAACCGAGCTGGGAATTTGAAAGCACTGAGCAATCTAATTATGAGTCCAGAAAAGTACTGGCAGGTGAAATCAATTTATATCTGATTGCAGGACCAGGCTTTGCTATTTTTAATTATTATTATGATCCAAATAATCTGGAAATGACACCGTCATTTAACTGGTTTAGCAGTTGGAGTGAATATGGTTCCGAAAATACCGGAGCCTGGCTGCGGGAAGATGACGGGATAAGATTTTCATATAAAGCAATTATAGGCTATGATGATTACATGATAAGGTATGAACTGCATGATTACAGCAGTGATGGCGAACAGCTATCACCCGAAGAAGGCTGGTATAGCGAAGAAGGTAACATAGAAAATCATTTTCCAGTTTTAACAAAATTGCAGTCTGAAGATATGCTCTGGATGAGTGTGAGTAGTGACGGCAGTTTTCAGCAAATAATGCACTTTGTGAATATTGATGAATTCGGTAATTTTGTAACTGGAGACGAACCAGTTGTTATCAGTACAGCAATAGAGCGATTCCTGGAGCCAGAAGAGGTATATGTATCTGACGATGTAATATCGGTATTGAGCAAGCACACAGGCAATCCACATGCTGCCTGGTACTGGTGTGCATCATTTGTTTTACATCGGTTTACAAGTGAAGGGATACCGCTTGATGATCCTGAAGGACAAATTTTATTTTTTCAAGAGGCTGAGCTTCTGGACAGAAAGGATAATCTGGCTTTATTTGTGCTTTTTAATGGCAGTGACGAAACCGCAGTTCAACTTGTGGATCTGGCAACAGGAGAGTATTTATGGGAAGATGGCGGTCATCTCTGCGATCCGGGATACATTGTAGGATTAATGGCAGGTGACATTTATGAGGGCGGAGCAGGTTATTACTGGCAAAGAAACACAACACCGTCCTACAGAATTCAAAGAATAGAGAATGGAGAAGAAGTATTTCCTCAGGGAGGAGTAAATATCCCATTTACCCAAACGGTCTGTTATGGATCGTGGCTGATGGATAATTATGTGATCACTAATCTTGCCACAAACAGTGCGCAGCATATAAAATATTTAGATGAGCAGGGTGTTATTTGCTGGGAACAGAATTTCGGGCGTTCGTTGCATTATAGTATAAAAGGGAAATTCAGACTTATTGATGAAGGACTTTTGATATTATGTCAATTGGGAAGTAATCCACCGACAGCACTAAGCTGCCAGCTTATAAATGCAGAAGGAGAGCATTTATTTGGTGAAGGATTAACGATCCCCTTTGATTTTGATGATGAACTTTATGGGCTTGCTGTGCTGGATAACTGTTTCGCTGTGTTTAGCTATAATACAGAAGCTAATGAACCCATCTATTGCAGTATATATAATTTTGACGGCACAATCTTGCAACCGGCAACCGGAATAATAGGTACCGAGGGATGTGAACTGGTTAATGTGAAGGCTATAGATGAAGGGATGCTCCTCTTTATGACAAGAGCAGATGGCAGATACCACACCCTGGAGCTGGGTTTATATGATCTATCATGTAATCCCGTGGAGCTGCCATGTGACAATCCGGTAACTTGTTATGAAGAATATTGCCGTTATGAACCGGCGGCAGCGGAAGTATATGATAATGATGTTTATTTTTGCTGGGAATCGCTGATCAACCGGCATTTCCCGGATATGGGAAATGATGGTAATGACGTAATTCTGCAGGGCTGGTCTGTACCTGAAGTTGATAATGATGAAATTGTTATTAGTCATACTCACAGCAGCTTGAGCCTGATGCCTAATCCCTTTAATCCGGAACTTAAGATCTGCTGGAATCTTGAATCCTCGATAGATTATGCCGACATAACTATCTATAATATCAAAGGTCAACGTGTTCGCGAATGGAAAATTGAAAATGTAAAATGTAAAACTAATTCAGTTGTTTGGGATGGAAGAGATTTTAATGGTAAGATAATGAGCAGCGGGATTTACTTCGTAACATTGAAGAACGGTATGGAAAATATCAGCAGGAAAGCCCTGCTTTTAAAATAACAGAATTTATTTTTTTTAGTTCATAAGGAGGATAGAACAAATGAAAAAGCTTTTTTTGCTTATTGTATTTATTTATTTCAGCTTTTTATTCTCTGACCCTGTCCCCCCGCTTGGGGACGGCACTCAAGAGAATCCTTTCCTGATCAGTTGCCTGGAAAACCTGCTCTGGGTTAGTACCTATGAAAATTTCTGGCTGCCGGATATTTATTATATCCAGGTATATGATATCAATGCCAGTGAAACCAGTTCCTGGAACGATAGAATCGGGTTTCCACCTATCGGTGCAATTGGAGATGGTTTTAAAGCCAGTTATGACGGTCAGGGACATTCCATAGATAGTTTATACATCAATCAGTTTCCAGATAATTATATTGGAGTCTTTGCAAAAATTGATTCTGCCACGATCTGTAATCTCAATTTCACAAATCTCTATGTGCGAGGTTATGACTATACTGGTGGCTTAGCAGGCAGATGCAGTGACTCTGATATTTCCAATGTAAACATTGATGGTCATGTTTTAGGTCACGAATATGTCGGAATGATGTTTGGTTCTTGCTCTAGCAGCTTTGTGGAAGATTGCTCTGTCAACGGTGATCTGGATGGCTCGCACTATCTGGGAGGAATAGCGGGTCGCTTTAATAGTATATTATTTAGTTCCACAATAAATGTAGATATATCAGGCGTGGATTCAGCAGGGGGTATAGCAGGAATGGCAAGCGGTGCTATATTCTATAATTGCGTGGCAAACTCACAGATCTCCGTTTATGAAACCGCTAGCGGCATAGCTTATTATCTGTCCGGTAGTGAAATATATGACTGCTACGCTGAATTCTCTATTCAAGCCGATAGTGATTATTCCGGTTTAGTAGTCAATAACTGGGATTCTGAAATAATTAATTCCTATTATAATTATGAAACATCCACCTTCAATGATGAGCATGCCGTTACCGGTTTTGCCTTAACTGATGAACTCTTTAATGAATGGCTGGCAAATGATATGACTCTGGAAATTGATGATCATTTGGATCTGTATTCCGATGATATTTACGCTATAGAAAATGAATATGATCTAACTTGTTTATTGCCTTTTGGTGAAGGTGAATATAATTTTATTCTCACCGCAGATCTTGATCTTTCTGATATGCCTAATTTCTATATTCCTCTCTTTAATGGTGATTTTGATGGTAATGAACACCCTATTTCTGGTTTGAATGTAGTCACTCCACAGATAGATCAAATTGGTCTGTTCGGCTACACTGAATACAGCAATATTTATAGCCTCCATTTAAATGACATCTACGTTTCCGGATACTGGGATGCCGGTGGTCTGGTTGGTAAAAGCAGCAATTCAAATATCTCTAATTGCTCAACTGATGGATTTATTGAAGGTTATATGAATACTGGAGGCATTATCGGATGGGCTGAAGATTCTCAAATTTCATATTGCAGCTTCTCAGGAGAAGTTTCCGGAAATATGATGGCTGGAGGCATTGCCGGAAGATGTGCCAGCTCATCAATAGATCTCTCTTATGCCGAGGGTGTTATACATGCCGTGGAAGATACCGGCGGCATTATAGGACATGGAAATGATGGGGATGTTCATGAATGCTTTGTGCAGGCGGTTGTTTACGGTAATACGAATACAGGTGGACTGGCAGGAGAATTATCCAGTTTTTATTCAGGAAGTCTTATTGAAAATTGCTATGCTCTGGGAAGCGTTAATGGAATAACATACTCAGGCGGTTTAGTTGGAAGAGCTCATTTATCTGATGTTGCCTTCTGTTATGTTAGAGCACTGATGAACAATACAACATATACCGGAGGTTTGATAGGTACTAAT
>CAZAHZ010000258.1:0-5031 GCA_964485055.1 uncultured Candidatus Cloacimonadota bacterium | reverse complement strand
CACACAAAACTGGGTATCAGGAAATGATGTGATTGGATATTCAATTCTCCCAAAGTTTCTATCATCTCATCGGAACGGTCAACCTCTTCCCAGGTGTCATCAGATTTTTTTTGAGGCCAGTTAAAAGGTCCTCCCTTATTAGTTGTGCCAATGATTGTTCCACCTTTGAAATGAATACCTGCAACCGCATTATTATCAAGCTTTTTTAATCTTTGCGGATTTTCCAGCAGCCCATTAAAGGCATCATAACTTCCCCAGATTTCCCAGTCGGTTTCTCTATTAGCTCGCTTTACAACAGCCCTGATCACGGCATTCAATCCAGGGCAATCTCCTCCGCCAGTTACTATTATGCACTTTTTTTTCATCTCAATCTCCCCGATGATTATTCAAAATTTATAAAATATTGAGCAATGGGACCAAAGCTGCGTCTGTGAGCAGGTGTGATTCCATATTTAGCGATAGAAGTGAAATGTTCTCTGGTGCCATAACCCTTGTTACGAGCAAAACCATATTGAGGATAGATACTGTCCATTTCTATCATAATGTCGTCTCTAACCACCTTTGCCAGTACTGAAGCAGCAGCAATTGCAGATATCAAATGATCTCCTTTGATCACGGCTTCACTGCCCAGATCAGCCAGCCCCGCGGGTAAGCGGTTACCATCCACCAGGATGTAACCTCTGGTTTGCAAACTCAGGCAGGCTTTTTGCATTCCGTGCAGAGTTGCCTGGAGAATATTCAATCTGTCAATATCTTCCACACAGATTATTTCAATTTTATAATCTATCACTTCTTTAAGGATCAGATCATATAATCGTCGTCTGGTTTTATCACTTAATTTTTTGGAATCATCCAGTCCTTCTATATGAAAGTCATTTTTTACTGTTACCGCAGCTACCACAAGAGGTCCAGCCAGAGGACCCCGTCCGGCTTCATCTATGCCCGTAAGATAATCAGACTTTGCCTTATAATATAGATCAAGTTCTAACATTTCTATGTTCCAGCACAAAAAATATCCGATTATAAATTTTATCAGCATACCCGTATTCATCTTTAGTGATTGATATCTCATGCCCGTCTGCCAAACGGTATAGATCAACTATTTCCAGGCTGGAAGCTTTTATTTGCTTGAGAATTTCCTTTACAGGGTATATCTTCTGTTGATGGATTTCATCAAAGCGCTGATAAAGTTTTCCCTTCGGCAGGAAAAAAGTTAAATGATTTATCTGCAGCAGATCTGACTGGTCAAAATTACTTTCATGGATCATTAAGCCACTGTCATTATCCTCGATATTAATATAACCATCAAAATGATCCTTGCAGTTCCTTGCTGTGGAGATGTCGAATATGAAAATTCCATTTGATTTCAAACCTGCAGTAATATTATCCAGTAATCTACTTATCTCATCAGGAGTAAGCAGATAATTGATGCTGTCAAAGAGTAGAAGGATCAAATCATAATAGTCGGTTTTGATCGGATCAAGCATATTTGCCTGAGAATATCTGGCAGGAAATGGTTTAGTTGATGCCGTCTGAAGCATCGCTTTAGATAAATCCGTTGCTTCCACATCAAAACCACGGCGTACAAGACGGCTCGCTATATTACCGGTTCCACAGGCTAATTCCAATATTCGTCCAGGGCTTCTTCCATTATGTCTGGTAAAACGTCCCAGAATAAAGTTAACCCAGCTCTCATATTCCACGTGTGCCATATATTCATCGTAATATCTGGCAAATAAACTATATTCCTGTTTCTGCATCAATTACCTCTTTGTCCTTTATTCGGGATTGTTGTCTGATGTAAAGCAATTTCTCTTTTTTCCTGACATCCCCCCGAAATTGATTTATTTCCTTGTCTCCTAAAATCGGATACTCCAGCTCCTTGATTATAAGGCTACGAACTGGATCGAGCACTTCCAAGAAATAAAACTTCCTCTGAAGTTTAAAATATAGACAATATTGAGATGTAATTCCATTATTATAAGTCAGTTATAATTTTGTATCAAAGTAAAAACGGGGGGATGCCAGATTCTGAAAAATTAGCTTGACATGCCTGCAATAAATATTCAGATAGTAATTAATAATTTACATGGGAGATTGAAAGATGTCTGGATATTATAAGTATTTTATTGTTTTAATATTTTTTGTATTACCGATAATATCGATTTATGGATATAATGATAATCTGATAAACAGTAGGACAGAGTTAACCAGAATAGAAGTTTCTGGACCTCAATCAGGTGTATGGGAATCAGGAAATTTATATCAGGTGATTGATAATATAAGTGTCGAGGAAGATGACATGTTAATAATTGAACCGGGAGTAAGAATAGAATTTAATAGCTTGTGTGGCTTAACAGTTTACGGCTGTTTAATATCACAGGGGACAGTGGAGGATTCCATCATCTTCAGTTCCTGGTCTCCGTTACCCACAAATTTTGACTGGTATAGTATTCAATTTAGTGGAGCTTCATCTTCTGAAAGTATAATATCATATTCAGTAATTGAATGGTGTATTGTAGGAATAAAGTGTGAGGATCAAAGCTCACCAAGCATTGAAAATAATTATATCCATGATACACAATGCGGTATCGAGGCGGAAAATGAATGTTCACCGGTCATACTTAATAATACACTCTATAATAATAATCCGGAAGGAATATATTGTCATTCGTCTAGTTTTTCAGAAATCAGAGGTAATAGAATCTCTAATTCGGAATTTGGGATAAGATGTACATATAACTCTCAGCCGGTAATTGCATATAACATATTAGCCAATAATTACAGGGGTATTGAGTATTATGGAAGAACTGCGACGATCTATAATAACACATTTGCCAATAATGATAGAAGAATACATTCTGTAGGCCAGATAGAGCTTACTTTGATAAATAATATATTTTATGGGAATAATACCGGGATGTTTGAAGGGGATTATTCGACTTTGAATTCTGAATATAATTGTTTTTATCAAAACCTTGAAGATTTCGTTGGTTATACGGAATTTTTTGGTGTATTAGACTCGTTCAATGGTAATGGAAATCCCTGTGATCAATATTACAATATATTTGCGAATCCCCAGTTTATTGATCCGGAAGCATCGGACTTTGGTTTAGATGTATCATCCTGGTGCATTGATGCAGGTGATCCGGATGAAATATATAATGATCCCGACAACACTATAGCTGATATTGGAGCTTTATATTATCAGCAGTATGAACCGGATATATTTGCAGAATTTCAGGCTCACCCGCAAACCGGCAGTGCTCCTTTAACAGTGGTTTTCACAAATATGTCAACCGGTAACGTAAATTACTGTCTCTGGAATTTTGGAGATGGTTCTACCAGCAATATCTTATCACCAAGTCATCAATATTCAGAGCCGGGTTTATTCACGGTTTCTCTTACAGTTTATGGAACTAACCAGCAAAACACAGAAACAAAGCCTGATTATATCTCTGTCGGTCTTCCGGTGGTAAATATTTATGGATCGCAAAACGGTGTCTGGACATCTGACCATATTTACCGGATTGTTAATGATGTGGAAATTATCAGTGGAAGTACTTTAAGCATTGAACCAGGAGTAAGAATCGAATTTATGGGCTACTATCAGTTTAATATCTCAGGTACTTTATCAGCCTGCGGAAGTGATACTGAACCGGTTCTTATTGTTTCAGGAAGCGATAATGTTAATGCAGGAGACTGGAATAGAATCAGGTTTCAAGGGATAGAATCCTCTAATTCGGAAATCAGCCACTGTCATATAAGCAATTCTTATATGGGTATAACCTGCGAAGATCATGCTTCCCCGGAAGTTCACCATAACAGCATATATGATAATGTTGTGGGAGTAATGTGCCAGCAGAACTGTTCACCTTTGATCTATAATAACACTCTGGTAAGTAATATGTATTATGGAATATATTGTACTTCAGGAGAACCTTTGATCTATAACAATATCTTTGCTGAAAATAGTACGGCGTTAAATTCTAATATCCTGTTATCTGATTTCGGTTATAATCTCTTTTGGTTCAATTCGGATGATTATTCCGGCATTATTCCCCCAGAATTTGCTCAGCTTACTCACGAGAATAATAATGGTGAGTTATGTGACCAGTATTATAATATTTTTCTTGATCCTCAATACGTGAACAGTAATGATAATAATTATAATTTACTACCTGGTTCTCCTGCCATAGATGCCGGGAATCCGGAGGTTGTGTATAATGATCCTGATGATACAATTAACGATATTGGAGCATATTATTATCCCCACGTAATAAATAATGAAGATTATATTAAGGAATCTATATCATCGCATTTGAAAGGTAATTATCCCAATCCATTCAATCCGGAAACTACAATATTATTCAACTTGTCATCAGATGCAGAAGTAGAAATATACATCTACAATTTAGAAGGTCAACAGGTAAAAAAATTGAAAAAAAAACAATTCCGGGTAGGTGATCATGCAATCAGGTGGAACGGAGAAGATGATAGAGGGAATTCAGTCAGTTCGGGGATGTATTTCTATACACTTAATCTTAACGGCATAAGGGAAGATGTAAAGAAATGTCTGTTGATCAAGTAGTGCCTAAATTGAAAACTCAATCATTATATAAAAATAACTTAGCTGCGAATTGCCGAAAGATGGGCTAAAGAAAATCTGAAAGTGTGCAATATTATAAATTTCATCAAGCATAAGTTATAAAAGGAGGTGGCGTAATGTTGAACAGTCTCCCGCCTTTGAATACGAAAAACCGTATTTTATTCTTGACAGCTTTCATGTCCTTGAACATTTAGGACTTCACATATTGAGCGGGAATAGCTCAGTGGTAGAGCGCAACCTTGCCAAGGTTGATGTCGCGGGTTCGAGTCCCGTTTCCCGCTCCATTTTGTTTTATAATGGCGACATCGCCAAGTGGTAAGGCAAGGGTCTGCAAAATCCTCATCCCCGGTTCGAATCCGGGTGTCGCCTCCATTATTTCCTTGTGCTCCCTTGGGCCGGAGTGGTGGAATTGGTAGACACAA
>CAZAHZ010000257.1:0-5031 GCA_964485055.1 uncultured Candidatus Cloacimonadota bacterium | reverse complement strand
ATAATGAAAAAAGTACTCGAAAAAAAGCATCTACTGAATGGCAATATTCGGGTTTACGAATGTGAATTAATTCATAATAATCAATCCTTTGGAATATTGAAATATATCCTGGAAAAACAGTACAATGTATCTGGTTTAATTTTACCTCAATCGTCGATTACCTTTGCATTTTACTGGATCGACCGGCCGTATACACTATATCGCTGGTATCATAATAAAAAAAATATCGGGAATTATTTTAATATTGCCGATCAGATTGTACTAAATGATTCGGAATTTGCATGGCGGGATATTGTCATCGATATTCTGTATCAATCCGACGATTTGCCGAAAGTTCTGGATGAGGATGAATTACCATCAGAAATGCCCGATCATTTACTTGAATATATTCATTCGGCCAAGAAACAAATAATTGAAAATTATCAGGATATTATCACGGAAACCGACCAGTTATTAAAACTGTATAGTAATTTTCTCGTTCCCGAATAATAACAGGCATTTATAATACTCCTTGCAAATCTGAGAAGTCTCTCTTAGATTTTATCACTATGCGTTCCAATTCTTTAGAAGACGTACAAATTACCCGCGTTTTTGATTAAGTTGTGATGATGTCAAACATTTTGATAAATGACAAAAATCTATGTTACAAAATAGACGTCGTTAGAAAAAATAAATTTTAATAAGGAGGGTAACATGCACTCAACTAATTTGAAAAAAGTTCTTCTAAATGTAATTTTTTCATTAGTTATGCTTCCGCTTAGACTGTACTCTCAGCCTGAAACGCTCTGGGAAAAAACATACGGCGGAGAACAAGGTGATTATGGTAGTTCAGTTGAACAAACTAGCGACGGAGGATATATCATTATTGGAACTACATCCTCATTCAGAAATGGTAGTCAAGATATATGGCTGATAAAAACAGACGTAAACGGAGATACTACTTGGACGAAAACATTTGGAGGCACTGAATATGATTATGGTAGTTCAGTTAAACAAACTACGGATGGAGGATATATCATTATTGGTGGCACATCTGGATCTGGTAACTTTGATTTTTGGCTTATAAAAACAGATGTAAGTGGAGATACTACATGGACAAAGACATTTGGAAGAAGTGAATCTGATTTTGCCCATTCAGTTGAACAAACTACCGACGGAGGATATATAATTGCTGGACAAACCAATTCCTTAGGAACTACAGTTGCTGATGTATGGTTGATAAAAACAGATGCAAACGGTGATACCGCATGGACAAAGACATTTGGAGGTACGGGATATGATAGTGGCTATTCAGTTGTACAAACTACCGACGGAGGATATATAATTATTGGTGAAACACAGTCCTATGGAGCTGGTAATTCTGATGTATGGCTGATAAAAACAGGTATAAACGGAGACCCTTCATGGACAAAGACATTTGGAGGCACTGAACATGATTGTGATTGTGGTCGTTCAGTTCAACAAACTACCGATGGGGGATATATAATTGCTGGAGAAACAAGTTCCTCTGAGGCTGGTCTTGATGTGTGGCTGATAAAAACAGGTATAAACGGAGACCCTTCATGGACAAAGACATTTGGAGGCACTGAACATGATTATGGTTGTTCAGTTGAACAAACTACAGATGGAGGTTACATTGTTGGTGGATATACATTTTCCTTTGGGGCTGGTAATTCTGATGTATGGTTAATAAAAACAGATGTTAACGGAGATACTACCTGGACAAAGACATTTGGAGGTGCTGAATATGATTATGGTTATATAGTTGAACAAACTATAGATGGAGGTTACATCGTTGGTGGATATACAGAATCCTTTGAGGCTGGTCTTGATGTATTGCTGATAAAAACAGATGTCGGCCCACTTATGAGTCTACAAAATGTCAGAACAACACACGGTGATAAACAGATTATTCTTAATTGGGATCAAACAAATCTCGACATCCGAAAGTACAATATTTACAGGGATACACAATCACCTGCCGCAACTCTTATTGATAGTATAATTGGCAATCCACCTGCTAATACCTATATTGATACAGGTTTAACAAATGGAGTAACGTACTACTACAGGATTAAATCAGTTGATATTTATGGTGTTGAAAGTAATTTTTCCATTGAAATTTATGCAAGACCGGACGTTCCTCCTATATGGGTAAATTTACCCGACACCTCTTTTGCTGAGGATGATACTTTAACTATGAATTTAAATGAATATTTATTTGATGAATATGATCTCAGTTCAACATTGAATATTGATATAACAGGTGGACAGAATATTCATTATTCTCTGGAGGTTGTTTCTCATATCATATTGTTCTTTTCTGATCCGGATTCAAGTATGATTACAGAATCTTTTATTTTTACAGCAACTGATTCGGGTGGATTATCGGGTTCTGATACAATTTCATTATATGTATATCCGGTAAATGACCCGCCGGTACCAACATTATCCGAAATAACCGTTACCGAGGGAGAAATTACAAAGATAATGTTAACGGCAATTGCAGGTCCTCCAAATGAAGTTCATCAGGAATTGACTTATACATTAGCATCTTTGCCGTCTTTCGGATATTTACTTACGGACCAAGAAAGCAATCCTATTGCTGAAAATGAATTACCATTAGAATTAAGTGACCCGGGAATATATTTTTCTTCTCCTGAAAAATTTGTGGAGACATCATTCATTTATTATGTTACTGATAATGGCGGAACTGAAAATGGGGGAATCGACACTTCTGAACACCAGGAAGTAATAATTACTATGAGTATTTCTGAGATGTTTAATATTAGCAGTAACGGATTAATTGAAGGTGGTATTACAATAATTGGCGATAACACTCTATATGCGCCTTCATCAGGTGACAAGGTATATCGCTTTGACACTACAGGGACTGTTATATATACGCTTAATGTCGACGGAGATATTAAATCTTCAACAACAATTACTTCGAATCACAATATCTATATAGCTTCAACTGATTATAATCTATATTCCTTTAATAGTAATGGTGTAACAAATCCAAATTGGCCTATTGCTCTTGGTTCTCAAGCCACAGCTTCTGTTGCTATAGATCATGCTGAAAATATATATATTGGAACAAATAACGGGATATTTCAGTCGATGACTCCGGATGGTCAAGTCAAATGGAGTTATAATATTGGGGGAGCCGTTTACGCATCCGCAGCTATTTCAGATAATAATGTACTTTATATTATCAATATTAGTGGAAGAGCTTACGCTTTTGATTTGAAAACAATAAATCCTTCAGCCATTGAACCTATCTGGATTTACGAAGTGAGTGATTCTGTAATATCTTCTCCGGCGTTAGATTTTGAGAACAATATTTATATTGCTACAAAAGGTGGAAGAATAATAAAATTACAAGACAACAATACTTCAGTAGCAGTTATCTGGGATATTTCTACTGAGGAATCTTTTTCTGCTTCTCCGGTTATAAGTAGCAGCAATAAGATTATTATCGGAGGAGAAAATAAAACCTTATATGCAATAAACACATTGAATGGAGAAGTTATTTGGCAAAAAACTGTAAAAGACAAAATTATGAGTACGGTTGCTTTAGCCGAAATTGGTAGCGAATTAGATCGGCTTTATGTCGGTGATGATTCGGGGACTTTATATTCAATTGCATTAACAAGCGGAAACGTCTTTTGGCAATATAATGCAAGTTCAAGTATTAGATGCCCAATTTTATACGCCAATAATCATGTATATTTTGGAACGATCAGTGGCGACATTTTTTCGATTAAAGATAATTTCTCTTCATCTTCTCTAACAAAATCGTCATTACAACAATCAAATGCAATTTGGCCAACATTCCAGGGTAATAATCGACGTACAGGCTATCAAAAAGATATAACTGTTTCAATATCGGATAATTTTATTGTCACTCCTTGCGATTTTTGCCTTTATCCAAATTTCCCAAATCCTTTTAACCCAACCACAACAATTAAATATGATATTCCTGAAAGAGTAAAAGTAACTTTAACAGTTTATAATACCTTGGGGCAGGTTGTGGATATTCTGGTTAATCAAACTAAAGAGCCTGGATTTTACACGGTGAATTGGGATGCATCGAAAATTGGAACAGGAGTTTATTTCTTCAATATACAGGCTGGAGGATACAATAAAGTTAATAAATGTATATTGCTGAAATAGGGCTCCGTTTGACAAAAAAAACTATTATACATTGGGGGAAAAGATCTTTGCTTTTCCCCAGGTAGGCCATCTTTCATCCTTCCACAAGAAATTACATACTTCTCAGGTAAAAGTTTCGGTTTAATAATTCATTTTAATTAGATATATTTCGACTTGGCTTTTTCAGTTATTAATATTTATAAAAACAACGAAATTTATTATGAAAAACAGTCAATTTAATAACGGACAATTGTATTTACCGAATGATTATCACCCTTTCCTGGATTTGCGGGAAACTGAAGAGGCGATTAAGTTTATTAAAAGCCTGTTTCAGGATAAATTTTCTGCTGAACTGAATTTACATCGTATTTCTGCGCCGATTTTTGTAAGTAAAAGCAGTGGTATTAATGATTATCTATCTGGAACCGAACGTCCGGTCCAGTTCAATATTTCCAGTATTAATGAACAAGCTGAGGTAGTTCAGTCACTGGCAAAGTGGAAGCGGCAGGCGCTGAAGGATTATGGCTTCATCAGCGGCGAGGGACTTTATACCGATATGAATGCCATCCGTCCCGACGAAACAGCGCTTGATAATTTACATTCGGTATATGTCGATCAATGGGATTGGGAGCGGATTATCGCTGAGAATGAGCGGAAATTGCCCGTCCTGAAGTATATCGTAAAAAAGATCTATAGTGTACTTAAAAAGGTTGAACACTCGGTTTGTCGCAAATACCCGCAATTGTCACGTGAATTACTGCCGGAAAATATAACGTTTATTCATAGCGAAGAATTGGAAGTGCTTTATCCCGATTTATCTCCCCGTGAAAGAGAGAACCGAATCTGTAAAGAGAAGGGAGCAGTGTTTGTCAT
>CAZAHZ010000256.1:0-5037 GCA_964485055.1 uncultured Candidatus Cloacimonadota bacterium | reverse complement strand
GGCGGGAAAGTCAAGGTTATGACGTATATTTTCGCAGTACCGGAGAGATCAGCACAAGTTATGAGGGAGAAGATCTGGCAGCAAAGATACGAGCCTGCATCAGCGATATGCAGCAGACTTACGGAATAGATTATGTGACGCTGGCTGGTGATCATCAGCATATTCCGTCGCGTTATGCCTTTGCCTTTGATTGCGAATACGGAGCACATGATGGCGAGAATGACCTGGCATGCGACATGTATTACAGTTGCCTGGACGGGAACTGGAATGCAGATGCAGATACCCTTTATGGCGAAGATGAGGATGACACAGATCTTTATCCGGAAGTATTTGTGGGCAGGATACCGGCAAATACAGCGGGTGAAATGACAGCCTATATCAGTAAATTACTGCAGTATGAAAGGGGTCAGATTGTAGACTACAACAAGGCAGGCGGAATGTCTATGGAGCTTTGGGAGGGTTCTGGCAGTGAAGAATGTCAGCAATATATATATGATAATTATTTTCCGGACAATTATGAAATAGAATTTCTCTGGGGTGATGATAACAGCGAGGAAAACGCATCTGCGATGCTTTCGGCAGGTCAGAATATTGTGCAGCATACGGGTCATGCCTGGATCAATGTGCTATGCCTGGAGAATTACGGGCATATATATAACGCAGATGTGGAAGACCTGACCAATGACTGGGGAGGCATGTTCTATTCCATTGGCTGCTGGTCAAATGCCTTTGATTATGATTCCGTAGGAGAAGCTTTTGTACGGGAGGATGGCAGATGCTTTCTGGGTTATATAGGCAATTCATCTTATGGCTGGGGTTCGCCATCAGCAGCGGGATTTGGTTTTTCGGAATTTTATCAGCGGGAATTTTTCCGGCTGCTTTTTGAAGAAGAAAATAACACAGTTGAGCTGGGAGCAATTCAGGCTCAGCAGAAACTTGCCTTTTTGCCATACTATCAGGGTGCTTCGATCTATAAATGGGTAGGTTATGAACTAAATCTCTGTGGTGATGCTGCTGCTCTTCTATTTACCGATAATCCGGCAGAATTACAGGTGACTGCAAACCATACGGAGACCGAATTATATATTCAGGTACATGATGAAGATAATGAGTCAGTATCGGGAGCAGTAATCAGTTTTGGCGAAGAACACTGGCAGACAGGAAATAATGGAACTGCAATTCTGCCTTGGACACAGGGCACTGAAGGCAGTTATGGTATTTATGCCAGAGGCTACAGATTATTTACACTTTCTGTGGATGATATAACGCAACAACCGGTTTTGAATATTACTAGCGCACATCAGGCGCTGGAACTGGAGACAACACTTGAACTGGATTTGCAGGTAATCAATCCTTCCTCAGAGGAGATAAACTTCACGCTTGCTGCTGCATCTTTACCGGCAATGATTGAATTTACTTATGACTTTGAGCAGGTGATAACTGTGGAAGCCGGTGGATCGCTAATGCTTGAGCCTTTGGAAATATTCCTTGATTCTGTTCATAACCTCCCGCATGGTTGTGAGATCAATATAGAACTTCAACTTTGGGATACGGTGAATAACCTGATCACTCAGACTGGACTTGTTTTAACTGTAAGCAGCGCCTATATCGCACTTGAAGCCTTTAACTGGTCTCAGGAGGAATTTATTGCCGGTGCAGTGCTGCCGGTCAGTTTCCATTTCAGGAATAATACAGAGCTTTCCGGCATAGATTATCTTCAGTTTATATTCAGCGGAGATACGGAAGGGATGATAATTTTCAATCCGGAAATTCAGACACAGAATCCCGGTCAGTTAGCTTCCGGTGAAGAGGTGACCGTCAATACAATCATAGAGATAAGTAGTGACCTGCCGGATAATTTTTATACCACAGCATCCGTGCAGATCAATATTGAATGGGATGGTGAAAAGACCTGGCATGGCGTCAGCAGTTTTTATCTGGGAAACAGTGATCTTCAATTGACAGAGGATTTTGAATCACCCCTGCCCTGGGAGGGTGATGAAGAATGGCAGGAGATGACCACTTATGCCTATGAAGGTATTAATTCGCTTTCCTGTCGTCCCGCTGAAGTGGGTCACTATCTGCTTAGTACGCCTTTGCTGACCTGGGCGCCGGGAACGGAAATATCTTTCTGGTATCGCTATAGAATGCCAATGTATGGTGAAGATGGATTTTATTTAAAATTTATCACTGATACAACGGAAGAAGTAGTCGTTTTTCTGGGATCAGGCGGAGCTTTAGCTATGGATACTGGTCGTCCTGTACCACATATCTATATTGAATCCGACTGGGTATATTATCAATTCCCTCTGGAAGACATTCTTCTGGAAATACCTCCTGTAGGCGAAAACTATCAACTGGTTTTTGATTTTAATTATTCGGAGATCATAGAAGATTTCAGTGAATATGCCACGATGGAGGAAATTGGAGTATTTCTGGATAACCTGCAAGTTAGTCAGACAGGATTTATGACTGATAACAGTGATGACCAGGTTATTCCAGTTAATCTGCTGGCTTACCCCAATCCCTACTATTTGTCTGGTAACCGTCAGCCTTTACAAATCAGTTTTTATCTGCCCTCAGAAGGAAATATCGAAGCAGCAATTTATGATATCAGGGGTAGAAAACAAGCCCGAATAGCAGCAGATAATTATCCAGCAGGAAGTCATATAATAAGTTGGCAGCCCCCGGCAGAACTGGCAGCCGGAGTTTACTTACTCCGGTTAAAAACGGCATCTTTCACAAATACGGGCAAAATGCTGATTTTACGTTAATATATCTCCAGAGGTTATTATGTTAAATAAAACAGAACTAATTGCTGCGGCTGGCGAAGCCTCCAAAATGGCGTATGCACCATATTCGGGGTTCAAAGTAGGAGCTGCAGTAATCACTGAAAGCGGAAAGATATTCAGCGGGTGCAATGTAGAAAATGCGTCCTATGGGCTCTCGGTATGTGCTGAGCGCGTGGCATTATTCAATGCAATTACAGCCGGATTCCATAATTTTACTGCCATGGCGGTTTATACCGAGACGGATATACCTTTTTACCCTTGTGGAGCCTGTCGTCAGGTTCTGGCTGAATTCAATCCCCAGCTTGAGATCATAATTATCTGGAAAAAGGGCGAAAAAAACCTCAAGCTCTCGGAATTATTACCTTATCAATTTAAATTGTAATTTGGAGAATATTATGAAGGAAATAATCAAATATGATATTGCTATAATCGGATCAGGACCTGCCGGACTGAGTGCAGCGATCTATGCAGCGAGAGGCGGACTGAAAACAATAGTCTTCGAACGCGGAATACTCGGCGGACAGATCACGGTAACTCAGGAAGTGGAAAATTATCCTGGGTTCTATGAAACGCTCAGCGGTTTTGAATTAATGGACGCCATGAAGAAACATGCCGATAAATTCGGCACTGAACTCTGCGAAGAAGAAGTGAAAGGTATTGGACTTCAGGGCTTGTGTAAAATAATCGAAACCAGCAAAAAAATCTATTATGCCAAAACTCTTATCATAGCCACTGGCGCTCATCCCCGCAAACTCAATGTTCCCGGAGAGGACAAATACTTTGGCAAAGGTGTATCCTATTGTGCCACCTGCGATGGTTCTTTTTATCGTGATAAAGTGGTTGCCGTCATTGGTGGTGGTGATTCTGCTGTGGAAGAAGCAATGTTCCTGACGCGTTTTGCCCAAAAAGTTTATGTGATCCACCGCCGTGATGAGTTGCGGGCTGTTCAGATCATCCAGCAGAGAGCTTTTGAAAATCCAAAGATTGAATTTATCTGGAATTCCGAGATACAGGAGATTGCTGGCACTGAATTCGTGCAATCAGTGAATATTTATAACAAAAAAGAACACAAGCACTGGGATCTCAAGGTTGATGGCGTTTTTGTTTATGCTGGCATTCTACCTAATAATGAATTGATAGAATCGCGAGTTGAGCTTGATGAACAGGGCTTTGCGATTGTTGATTACAGTATGCATACTAATATTCCCGGTATCTATGCTGCCGGAGATATAGTCAGCAAGAAATTACGCCAGGTGATCACGGCAGCTTCAGATGGAGCAATAGCCGCCTGGTCGGCTGAAAAGTGGCTGACGATCAACCAGGATAAAGATGAGACAGGTTTAACAACCTGCGAATTACCACCAAAATAATTGAAATGTTGTCTGAATGATAAAAAGATGCCTCATCGCAATGGGGCATCTTCATTTTCTACGTAAACCAGCACTCAATATTTCTGATGAATATTTACTGAATTACAGTTTATCGTAATTTTCGATCTTCTTGCCTCTAACGTATAAATACTCAGGATTTTCCGGTGAACCAGTTTTCTTGATTTTGTCGCTGTCTTCTTCTTCGACTTCCCGCCAAATCTCCCAGCTCTCACCTTCACCATCTATACAAAAGGTTACACCTTTTTTTATGAAGTCATCTATGATGAACTGGATGGATTCCAGAGGCTCAGCCTTCGTTACAGGAACACAGAATTTCTTTTTATCATAAACATATTTTTCTGCCATGTTTACCTCCATTTCTTCTGGTTAATATAAATTTCACCACCTTATTCTACGTCAACAAAAAATTCTGACTTTCTTTGATCTTCCTCTTATTCAGTGAATTTCCTTGACTTCACCCATGTGATATTATTTCTGTTTAGCAGAAAATGAAATGAGGTTATAATGAAAATATATATCAGCTTGATTATATTATTCTGCAGCATATTTTTAGCTGCAGAAATCATTGCCCCGGGAGTTTATGAAGATGAGCTCTGGCAATACCTGGTTGATAATTACAAAACTGCAGTAACTATGGGTTATGATACAGCCCGGGACATACTCTATGGCGAGATAGACTTGCAGCCCGGTAATCAGCTTTCCTGCATATACACTAATTATACCATTACCATTGACCCCCTGCAGGACCCCTCCACTCAGGCTTATAACCTGGGAATAGACTGTGAACACTCCTGGCCCCAGAGTTACGGCGCTGATCAGGAACCACAGCGCAGCGATATGCATCATCTATACCC
>CAZAHZ010000255.1:0-5049 GCA_964485055.1 uncultured Candidatus Cloacimonadota bacterium | reverse complement strand
TAACTAAAGTTGTCAGATATTTGCTTACTTTCTGGAAATTAAGAAAGAGAATCAAATATAAAGGCAGGTATGCTAAATATGCGCAGTTGAGATTAAAGTTTTGAAAAAAAAACGGGGGGATGCCTGATTTCTTCTATTTTTCTGCGTCATATTGCAGCCGGTAGAGATCGTAATAAAACCCCCTGTTTTTGATCAGCTCGAAATGGCTGCCGATCTCTACAATTTTCCCTTTATGAAGCACTATTATTCTGTCTGCATTTTTTATTGTTGATAAGCGATGTGCAATTACCAGTGAAGTCCGGTTAGCCATCACTATTTCCAGCGCATCCTGGATCAGGATCTCTGTCTCGGTATCTATATTGGATGTTGCTTCATCAAATATAAAGATTGCCGGATCATAAGCCAGCACCCGGGCAAATGCCAGCAATTGCCTTTGACCTACGGAAAAAGTTGCTCCCCTTTCCATCACAGGCTCGTCATATTTTTGAGGCAGAGCCTCAATAAACCTGTTTACATTTACCATTTTTGCCACTTGCTCAAGCCTTTCGGAAGTTATTTCTGGATTATTTAAACTGATATTATCCCGTATCGTGCCCGAAAAGAGAAAAACATCCTGCTGCACTATACCGATCTGAGAGCGGACTCCTTTCAAAGGCAGGTCGTTGATATTGACATCATCTATCAGTATCTCGCCCTTCTGAATCGGATATAGTCTGGATAGCAGGCTTACAATTGTTGTCTTTCCCGAACCTGTGTGCCCCACCAGGGCTATCCTTTCACCCGGATTGATGCAGAACGATATGTCCTTGAGCACCCATTCCTCGTTGTTATATGCCATCTGAACATTTCTGAATTCTATCTTGCCTTTAACCTCAAGTTTCTGCTGCTGCGGGACAGGATTTTCATTTTCTTCCGGATTGTCCATCAGATCAAATATTCTTTCCGCTCCACTCATGGCAGCTTGCAGTATATTAAAACGCTCCGCAATGTTATTTATGGGATTAAAGAACCGCTCCATGTAGCGGATAAAAGCCATGAATATTCCCAATGTAATCATGCCTTTAAGGATAAGTCCACCTCCATACCAGAGAATAATGGCAACAGAGAAACGGCTGAATGACCAGATTAGCGGTCTGAAGGCTGAATACAGCTTGAGCTCATTGATCGAAGCTGCCAGGAATTGATCATTCTTTGACTGGAATCGGCTCTGCTTCTGTCCGTGCAGATTAAATAGATTGATGATCTTCATCCCTGAGATGTCTTCGGAAAGTGTAGCATTGATAATCGCCGTCCGTTTCCGCACTTCACGGTAAACAACACGAACTTTATCACGGAATATCTTGAGCAGCAGTATCACCAGTGGAACCACCAGCAGGCAGACTATTGTCAGCTTCCAGGATAAGATGAACATCGTGATAGTGATGCCTATCACCACCACAAAATCCTGTATTATCTGGATCAGACCGTTGGACAGCATCTCATCAAGTGTCCGCACGTCATTAGTTACCCGCGTTACCAGTCTGCCGACCGGATTTTTATCAAAAAATGAAGTTGGCATTTTCTCCAGATGTGCAAATAACTCCATCCGAAGATCAAACATTGCCTGCTGGGCTGCCAGGTTAATATAATACACCTGGAAAAAAGAGGCTATAAACTGCACAAATATGATTATCAGGTAAATGATCCCGTAATGTTTGATATTTGCCATATCATCTGTACGGAGTCTTTTCATATCTGCTTTACTGATCAGATCATTGTTCCTTAATTGATTGAAGGACTGGCTGGTTATCACTGAATATTTCTCATCTAAACGGATTACTTCCACGCTGTCCGGTAATAATCCCATTGCTGGATTATTGATCATCACTACGCTGTGCCACCAGTTAGGGCTGTTACCAAAAAGCTCTTTTATTTCTTTGGTCAGATATCTTTCTTTAGATCCGCTGTATAACAAGTATTTGCCAAATTGCTGATATTTAATAGGCTTGGAGTTATTGACTATTTCGTCTGCTTCTCCTCTTGAACCAAGCTCTATCATATTTCGGTTGCTGACAATAAAACTGTCCACCACGATTTTTGTGATGATCGGGGTCATCCAGGTGCACGTCGCCAATATCAGCAGCAAAACAAAAGATATAATTACCTGGCTCATATATGGCTTCAGGTATGTTGCCAGTCTTCTAAAAAGCACTTTGTCGTATATCTTGCCTTGCAGATCGTCCGCATTGAAATCATAATTATGTCTTGCCATATTAATCCCTGGCTTCCAGTTTCTCTTTCAATTGCTGCTTTTCCCACAACCGGTAATAGAGATTACCTTTTGCCAGCAGTTCCTGATGTTTTCCACTTTCTGCAATAATGCCTTTATCCAGCACTATGATCTTATCTGCATGCTGAAGTGAAGATATCCTGTGGGCGATGATGATAGTCGTTTTATCCTTTCTCACCTTGATCAGATTTTCCAGAAGCAGTTTTTCCGTCTTGGTATCAACCGAAGAAAGCGAATCATCAAACACCAGTATCTCAGAATCCGATAATATTGCCCTCGCTATGGCTATTCGCTGTTTCTGTCCCCCCGAAAGCATCACGCCCCGTTCTCCCACTTCGGTTTCGTAACCTTTCTCAAATTCCAGTATCTCTTCGTGGATCTGTGCCAGCTCTGCCACTCTATGAACTTCTGCATCGCTCGCTTCCGGCTTTTCCAGCCTGATATTATTTGCTATTGTATCCGAGAAAAGGAATATATCCTGAGGTACTGTGATCACGGTTTTTCGCAGCAGCTTCAATGGTATTGTATATATTTCATTCCCGCCCAGGTAGATTGTATTTTCCGGCGGATTATAAATCCTGGTCAGCAGGTCTATAAAGGTTGACTTGCCACATCCTGTCTTGCCCACTATTGCCAGTGTCTCTCCCCGCTCAAGTTCCAGTGAAATGTCTTTCAGGATAGCCGGAGATTCCTCTGAATAACTGAAACTCAGGTTTCTGATGCTGATGCTGCCTTCTATATAACTGAGATTCTTATCTGTGCGGGCGTCATCCATTATCTCGGGTTTCAGGTCAAAGATATTATTAAGACGGATCATGGAAGCTTTGCCTCGTTGATAGAGATTGATCGCCATGCCTATTGCCATTACGGGCCAGGCAAACATTCCCAGGTAAGTGGAAAATGCCACGAATTCTCCAATCGTTATCTCGCCTTCTATGACTTTTATACCGCCAAATACGATCACAATTACCATTGATATCCCGATCACAAATCCAAAAGAGGGATGAAATATCGCCGAAAGCTTCACTAAGGCTATATTGTTCTTTACATAATCTGAGGATACTTCTGCTACCTTTTCCCGCTCCGATTCCTCCTGTCCAAATGCTTTGATCACCCGGATCCCGGAAATGCTCTCCTGCACTCTTCCGCTCATATCCGCAAATATCTTTTGTACATGACGGAAACGATGATGTATCTTCTGTCCGAATATCGTTATGATAAAGGTCAAGATAGGCAAGGGTGTCACAGCCAGTAGTGTCAACCGCAAATTTATGTCCGTCATAAAGATAAATGTCACCACCGAAAAGAAACATATCTCCACCAAAATCACGAATCCGAAACCAAACAGCATCCGCACCGCATTGAGATCATTTATGGCATAAGCCATCAAATCTCCGGTATGGGAATGGTTATAAAAATTCTGTGATAAGGTCAGCAGATGATCGTAATACATCTGACGAAGATCACGGCTCAACCTCAGGGAAGATCCGATCAGGTTCAATCGCCAGAACATCCTCAATAATGCCATAAAAAGCGATAATCCTACAATGATCAACGCATATTTTATCAATTCCGTCTGCCGGAAGCCCGGTATTTCCAGCTTGTCTATGGCTATCTGTAAGACCTTGGGTATAAATAACTGTACCACATCCACAGCCATCAGCAGAAAAAGTCCCAACGCTATTGCCAGTGCATTTTTCTTAAGGATCGGTACTACACGGCGGAATGTTTTCAATTTAATTTCCTGCTTTGTCTAATAGATCAGATTTTTTTACAGTACTTTTCCACATAAAGCAAAGCACATTTTTTTGCCAGTGTCCTGATCCTGCCTATATAGGCTGCCCGTTCCGTTACGCTGATCACTCCCCGCGCATCCAGCAGATTAAAGGTATGCGAGCATTTGAGAAGATGATCATAAGCCGGATAAACCAGTTTTTTTTCAACCAGTTCATCACTTATTTTCTCGTGATCATTAAAATGCTTGAATAATATATTTACATCTATTGCCTGAAAGTTATATTCACTAAATTCCACTTCTCTTGTGTAAAACAACTCACCATAGCTCGTTGTATCATTATAATGCAGGTCTTTAAAATTGTCCACGTCCTGAATATAGATCGCCAGCCGCTCCAGCCCGTAAGTCAGTTCCACGCTGATGGGAAAGCACTCCTGTCCGCCCACCTGCTGAAAATATGTGAACTGGCTGATCTCCATGCCGTCCAGCCATACTTCCCAGCCCAGACCCCAGGCTCCCAGTGTAGGCGATTCCCAGTCATCTTCCACAAAGCGGATATCATGCTGGCTGATATTTATGCCAATAGCTTCCAGACTTTGCAGATAGAGATTCTGTATATCGTCCGGCGAAGGCTTAATGATCACCTGAAATTGATAATAATGCTGCAAACGATTCGGATTTTCACCATATCGTCCGTCCTTCGGACGACGGCACGGCTGCACATAAGCTATAGAACAGGGCTGCCCGCCTAATGCTCCAAAAAATGTCCCCGGATGAAATGTCCCCGCTCCCACATTCTCATCATAAGGCTGAATGATATTACATCCCCTCTCTGCCCAGAATTTCTGTAGCGTCAAAATTATATCCTGAAAATTCATCGTTACCCCTATCACGTAATTTTAAAAATTTTACTTCTTCAAACTTCCCCCTATAAAGTCAAGTATTTAAATTCCAACTCTGGTATCCCCCCGAAATTTTAAAAATATCTCCTCTAACGTAGGAGCATACTACGTCACGAGCTTTAAACCCAAGGGGCAGATCGATC
>CAZAHZ010000254.1:0-5078 GCA_964485055.1 uncultured Candidatus Cloacimonadota bacterium | reverse complement strand
CTGGCTGCCAGGGGTGGAAACAATTGGTGATCTGCTGGAAGTGTGCGGGATGGGAATGTATGGGCTGAGTGTTGAGGAATTGAATGTAAGATTATTTAACCACTGAACACACTGAACACACTGAACACACGGAAAATGTAATGTAAGATTTATTTTAGCAACGAATAACCTTCGTGTACTACGGCTCATCAAGACAAAACTAACAAGACGAACTGAAGATTGCAATGTTATTTTGGGAGTGATTAGTGAACAGAGATTATAATCAGATCAGGATGGTTTATTTACGTATTTTCTCATCATCGCATTTTCCCATTTTCGATTAATCTTCTCACTTCTCACTTTCTTTCCTTCTCACTGATTAGAATGTAATGTAAGAATTTTTAGCCGCGAACAAACGCGAACAAGGTGAGGATAATAGGAGTTTTGAACGTATTTCGGGCAAGACTTTTGGGATCCGACCGGGGCTGGGTGGTTTATCATGTCGGGGTCTCAAGTCAATCTTCCGGGTACGAAATCTTAACTCGATATCCCTTAGCTGGGATAAGCAATCACTTTTTCTTATCTGTGTAAATCTGTTTAATCCGCGTCATCCGTGTTCTATTCTTCTCCCTAATATCAATTATTTATGGCAAGTTTCAATATGTATAACGGGGGGATGCCTGAAAGCTTGATTAATAGCTTGACAAGAATATTTTTTCCCATAAATTAAGTAATAAGATTTTTATTATGGAGGTTATTATGAAATTTCCCTGGTATATCTGGATACCGCGCATTCTTATCATTCTTGTTTCACTTTTTGCTGCTATGTTCTCCATCGACGTTTTTGACGGGTCTGATCCAATCTCACATAAACTGCTGGGTCTGCTGATGCACAACATTCCTGTTCTCCTGCTCTTGCTGATACTGATCCTGACCTGGAAGCGACCCCTGGTCGCTGGAATTGTGTTCAGCTTTATCACGCTCATTTTCATTATCCTGCTTGCCATCTATTTCGCCAAGTTCTTCTGGATGGATATGCTCTTTTTCATTCTGCCTTTGCTCATCTGCGTCGCTCTTTTCCTCCTGACTCACTTCAAGGTAGTCAAAGCAGAATCCCTGGCATGAAGGCTCTACATCGAAAATATCGGGAGTGAGTAATTTTGATACTTCATATCTTCGTATTGGTTTAGGTTTTAAAGTAGGAAAATATTAAATTGAAATGATAACGTTATAGTAAAATTAGCAAAGAATGAAGCAAGTGATTAATGGAGATTATTAATAATTTACTGAAATCTTATGTAATTCGAAACTGAAATTAATACATTCAACATCATATACTTTTAATTATTCATAGAATATCTTAATTCTGAGAGTTAGTAAGGCTTTGGCTATTTGGTATTATAGACAAATATTATGCCGCTGGAGGGGAAGACCCATTCATTTGAGGAGACGGTGGCGGAGGTATCTGTGGTGTGGAGAGCGGGGAATTTGTTTTTGCCGGAAAGGACTGGGATGATGGATTCCATGATCAGGTTGGGCGGGAAGGTGAAATTAAGGCTGAATTTGTGCGTGATGCCAGTGATATATACAGTGAGTTGGTGGTAATTGCGGGGATACCAGGTGAGGGTGTTGATGGTGAATTCGACTTCGTTTCCGGTAAGGCTGGTGAGTTTTTCGTTATAGCAGGTGATTTCGAGGCAGTTATTGATAATGCGGGTTGAGGAATAAAGCTCAATGTCATTGACTTTGGCAGAGAGCAGCCGGAAAGAATCGGGTGAAAGAGCGAGACTGTTATCGAGCAGCCAGCGGTATTCGACATCGGGTTTCTGGAAATAAGCTGCGAGATTATCTTCATTATTGGCACAGGCGATGCGGAAAGAAGAGGCATTGAGTATCTTATGATAGGAAAGCGTGGTTTGCGTGAGATAATAATCCTTCATTTCGGGATCATCTGAGATTGAGAAGGAGATGGAGTGGCGGAAATCATGCCTGAAATGAATATTGTTATCCTGGTCGCTGAAGATATTTTTGAGGAGATCATGATAAACGAAGCCGGCAATCTCGGAGCTTTGAAGTCTTTGCCGTACGGCAGCTTCGATGATGCGATTAAGTTTATCATCGTTATAATCGGAGGAGACGAATTCACGGCGAAGGAGTGGGGCAGAGGAGATCAATTCACCTTTATCATAGAAGAACCTGGGGGCACGTCTGCCGGTCTGGCAGAGCAATTCATAAGGGCTGCCGTGGTAAAGAGCAGCGACATCTTCCACTCTCAGGTGAGGAGCCTGTCCGAGCAGGATAGCTTCATCATCGAGCTTTGATTGGGGTGCATCAGTGAGATCAACAGCGATCATATCCATGGAGACTTTGCCAATAACGGGGAGCAGGCAATCATTAATGAGCACTTTACCGCAATTGGAGAGCAGGTAATCATAACCATCGGCATATCCGACGGGAATAATGGCATAGCGGAGATCGTGAGGGCAGGCAAAAGTGCGGTTATAGCCGATATAATCACCTTTTTGAGCGGATTTGATCTGTGATATCCTGCTTTTGAATTTCAGTACAGGTTGCAGGTCTATAATAGCCTTCTGGGAGGGATCAGTATAGAAGCCATAAGTGAGAGCACCGAAGCGGACCAGGTTTCCCGGAGAACTGGTGGAATTGATCACGGCACTGCTATTGGCGGAATGAACAAACTGAGGAATTTTGGGCAATTGAGCAATAATGTGA
The DNA here is from genome assembly GCA_964485055.1 of uncultured Candidatus Cloacimonadota bacterium. Taxonomy (GTDB): domain Bacteria; phylum Cloacimonadota; class Cloacimonadia; order Cloacimonadales; family TCS61; genus Stygibacter. Next base: position 2,366 of record CAZAHZ010000254.1, on the reverse strand, counting down.
CAAAACAGATCAATCTGCTGTTGAGAAAATTCAGGATCATTCTCGGCAGCAGAGAAATGTGTAAAAATGCCCTGAATAGAGAGATTGGGAAGCGAACGGCAGAATTCATAAAGCTCCATAGCCTGGGAATAGTTTACGCCACTGCGACCCATACCTGTATCTATATTAATATGAATGGGGTAATTATCAGTTGCGTGATCATTGAATAGGGAGGCAAAATCAAGATCAGAGATAGAGGGTATAAGCTGGTTTTCTATGATGAGCGGGATTTCTGAGATCAGGGCAGGGGAGAGAATGAGAATAGGAATATCAAAGCCATGATAGCGGAGCAGAGCACCTTCATCGGCATTAGCCACGCCAAGAGCGGAAGCTCCGCAATCCAGAGCAGTTTTAGCGATTTCCAGAGCACCATGACCATAGGCATCAGCTTTGACGATCTGCATGATCTTTGTATCCGGCGAGAGGAATTTACTGAGAGCGATAAAGTTATGACGAAAAGCGGAGAGGTCAATTTCGATCCAGCTTCTTAAGAGGGGACTGGGGAGTGTGAGACGGGGAGACGGGGAGACGGAGAGACGGGGAGATGGGGAATGGTGACTGGGGTTCATGTGTGCTCTATTTTTTTAAAAGAATTTGGCAGCGATGTTGGCGAGTTGGGAGCGTTCACCTTTGAGAAGGGTAACGTGACCTACAATTAACTCGTTTTTCAGTCTTTCACAGGCGATGCTCAAGCCATTTGAGCCGCTATCGAGGTAGGGAATATCAATCTGATAGGCGTCACCGGTGAGGATGACCTTGGTGCCTTCTCCGGCGCGGGTGATGATAGTTTTCATTTCATGTGGAGTGAGGTTTTGAGCTTCATCAATGATAATGAATTGATTGGGCAAGCTACGTCCGCGGATATAGGTGAGAGGTTCGAGTTCGATGAAGCCGAAATCGAGATAATCGTTGAGAGAGGGTTTCTTTTTACCGAAGATGCGTCCATTAGCTTTGGATTCTTCCTCAGATTTATTAGTTAGCAGGATTTCCATATTATCATAGATAGGTGCCATCCAGGGATTGAATTTTTCTGCTTTTGTACCAGGAAGAAAGCCGAGGTCTTTACCGAGCGGGAAAACGGGTCTGGAGACTACCAGCCGAGAATACAGGTCTTTTTCGACAACTTGGTTAAGCCCGGCAGCGAGGGCAATAAGTGTTTTTCCGGTACCTGCTTTTCCGATCAGGCTGACAAGTTTGATATCAGGATCGAGCAGCAGGTCAAAAGCCATAGACTGTTCGGGATTGCGAGCCGAGATACCAAAGAGATCCTGTCCCTGGTAAAAGGCAGGTAAATAGCAAGAATTAGTAGCTGTGTTATACCGGGCAATTTCGATAGTATCCTCTTCTTCGGGAGTATGGTGAATTAATTTCAGGAACTGATTGGGGAAAAAAGAGCCGAAATCATTCCTGAGCATTTTCTCTGAGTGTAATTTTTCGATCATGTCAAGCTCGCATTCAAGCTCTGAATAACCATTATATAATTCATTGAAATTGATCTTTTCAGTTTCATAATTTTCTGCTTTAAGTCCGACGGCATCAGCTTTGATGCGGACATTAGCATCTTTGGAAACCAGAATAACAGGGATATCAGGATTTTCTTTACGGATATAAAGAGCAGTACCGATGATCAGGTTATCATTGTTATCAGTAATGAGAATTTCTTTGGCAGTTTCGGCAATATAACGGCTGAGAGCAACGCGGATGGAACCGCCACTTTCTATTTTGACACCATTCTGCAGACTGCCGGAATTACGAAGGTCATCGAGAAGTCTGCCGATTTGACGGGCGTTTCTACCTTTTTCATCGAGACCTTTTTTGAAATTATCTATCTCTTCTATAACTGTAATCGGGATAACGATATCATTATCCTCGAAAGCAAAGAGTGCATCCGGATTATGGATGAGCACGTTAGTATCGAGAACATAAATTTTCTTCATTCAATACTCCTGAAGAGAGAAATAATAATGACGGGAAATTTGTCAAATAAGTAGTTTTTAGTGAATAGTGGTGTGCCAAGAAGCGTTAATAGGTTAGTTGGTGAAAGCCCAACACGGCTAATTTCCTATTCAGCCGGAAGCGACGGAGACGGCTGCAGCCGTAAGGCACAGGTCGAAGCTCTTCTTAGCGACAGGTAAGCTGTAACAAAAGTGAACAGGTTTAGTCTCGTTATAAAAACACAGTCGGTCAGTCTCTCACTTATGATGAAACCGGTAATCTACCTGGGAGCAGAGATTGTGCAGGCGGACGATGGTGAGGTTGAATTTTGCGGGGGTGGGGGAATATGAGGTAATCCTGAGAGCCATTGTACCCAGAGCTTCCAGCTCTGG
>CAZAHZ010000253.1:0-5090 GCA_964485055.1 uncultured Candidatus Cloacimonadota bacterium | reverse complement strand
CGAAGCGATTATCTTTAAAGAACTTAGAGTATCCTATGGTCATATGACACTATTTAAGCAATACCATTTTTCCGGTTTTAATGATGTTACCTGCTGAAAGCTGATAGAAATATACTCCGCTTCCTGCCTGTTTTCCTTGATTATCAGTTCCATCCCAGACTACAGAATGGCTGCCTCCGGGCAGATAGGTGTCAATAAGAGTGCGAACTAGCTGACCCTTGAGATTATAAACTGACAGATTGGTTTTTTCATTTTCGGGAAGCTGGAACAGTATCTCGGTTTCAGGATTAAAGGGATTTGGGTAATTGCCACTTAGAATTACTGTTTCCGGCAATTCATTATTGTCTTCATCATCAGGAGTGAATACATTTAAGACAATGTTTACTATTTTTGTATCCCAACTGTCGCAGGTGATCACAATATCACAGGTATGAATGCCTTCTTCAATATCATTAGTATCGAAGTTTATAGTTATTTCGCTTGTTTCATCACTTGCCAGAGTTCCTGAAGATGTATCCAGATTGATCCATCTCAATGGATAGAGCATATAGATTTCACCAGTTACAAAATGTGGTTCGCCAAAAAACCCGTCTCCACCTATTTCCCAGCCAAAGGTCATATCTCCGGCAAATTCGGTGCTCAATAGTACATCTACTTCCCAGGTGGCAAATTCGCCGTCATGCACAACACCCCATTCGTTAAAAGTCTCGCCGTTCCAGTTGACTCTTTGTCCTGGACCAGTAGTACCGTCCCAGACCAAATCTCCCCCGGAACCGCCTTCAGCATCACTGGCATCCAGAACGGTGACACCCAGAGGGAAATCCAGCCAGACATCGCTGACCCATTCATTATCAGGTGAAGCATTATACGCGGTAAAAGTCCAGGTGGTTTCTTCGCCTGGAGTGAATGAGTCCGTGTCACAGATGATGATGGACCCCGATATATCGCGTCCCATCGGCGTGGTTTCATCTGTCCGGACATAGAAATCAACTGGCAGATTTCCGGTATTGGTCAGTGTGAAAACATGACTGCCGGTGTTTAAGGGTTGCATCTCAACATAAATGCTGTCCTGATCCACAGAGAATACATTGGGCCAGTAAGCCGTAAATGGCAGCATCCAGTTCCAACTGCTTTCATCACAACTGATGATCGCTTCAACATAGAAGATATAAAAATCCGGTATATTCTGAGATACCTGTATCGTGAATTCATTTTCCAGGCAGGCAAATTCATTAGCCTCGATGATTCCGTAATTACCTGTGTCTTCTATCACATCCACAAAAGGATCATTTATTGATATCACCACTTCCACATTATTAGCAGCTTCTGCTCCCATATTCTCTAATACGAGCGAAAGCAGAGCAGTTTCACCTGATTCGATAAAAGTGTCATCCCCGGAAAAGGCATAGAAATTATTTACACTAAGGAAAGGACCCTCAGGTGGGATTGGTGGCGGTGTAAATAGTATTGCCAAGCCATCCTGCAATGATTTGCAGGCAGCGGGATAAGTGTTGTTAAAGGTATATTGCAGTCCGATCTGAGAATCCTCGTTTTCCAGACCAACCGTACAATACTGACCATGATTACTCGGATAGTTTCCTACGTTATTATTGGTTACATCCAGATACTGCATTTTTATTTCACTGTCACCGGTTGTGGTGGGATAGTAAATCGGATCATAAAGGATCACCTCAAAAGTTTCTCCCACTCCGGTATCTCCATTGGTTATACGAGACCACTCTACAACCAGGTAATGCAGATCTTCATCATAATACCAGAGTACATCACTGGCAGGCGAGTTTAAATCATCCCAGAAGACTGCGATCATCGGACTCGGTCCTTGCGGTCCAGGAATCTGATAGTTCATAAAGTTTGCTGTCTCATGATAACCGGGAGCTATCCAGCCATTCGTGCAGACGCAAAGATTATCATATTCCTCACCATAAAAAACAAATGTGAAGTCATCCGGTAGATTTAGATTGGAATATGTCCCCGTGCCTGTACCGGGTCCCATGTTATTACCACCTGCCCAGGTTAGTGTTGAACCGTCTCCACCAAAAGATGGGTCTATTTCTACCCAGTCATATTCCGGGCATTTGTCATAATCCACATCTCCGTCATCATAGCACCAGTAACCATAAGCATCAGGTCCATAAGGATCGGTCAGCCCCGGTTCACCTATCGGCACATTCATAGTTACAAAGCTGTCATATCCGTCAGGATTGGACAGATGGATGATAAAGGGAATATATGTTCCCGGTAATATAGCACTGCTGGCTGTTACCGTAAAGCGGTTTGTGGAATTATTGCCAGAACCCCCTGCCGAGATGTTACCAAAATTGCCTACACTGTCAACAATTGTGATACGACGATTATTACAGGTCAATATTCCATTAACACCATTTGCAATTAAATTTCCATTATTTGTTAAAGTAAAATAAATATCTTCCGTTTCACCCGGATCAATAATTCCATTACCATCAATAGTATAATCACTGGCATAAAGACTGGCTCCTTCTATAGGAACCATCAACCAGGTTGTCCATTCATTATCATCAGTATCTGTGACAGTGAATTCCATTGTAATATCTATTCCACCCTGAGCGGCTGCAGCAAGCTCGAATTCAAATCCTGATACAGGAGTTGATGCTCCCCCGGAAGGTATATCTCCAAAACTTACCTCATCTGTCAGCATAGTCACATAATCACTAAAACATTCCACAGTTGCATTAACGTTGCTTATTGCTGAACTACCGGTGTTTGCCAGGGTCAACATGATTTCCACGGTCTCACCCGGATTAACTATTCCGTTGCCATTACCCCCAGCAGTATCATCATAGAACACACCACTAATATCAACATATTGTTCTACCTGCTCCATCACTATTGTCTCTATCACCGGAATGTGATCATGTTTGGTGACAACCAGATTATATTCTCCGTTTTCTGCCCCCTCCAGGTCAAGTATTATTATACCACTGCTGTTACAAAATCCCGTTGATTGAAATTCCATATCTTCTGAGGTAAGTGTTACCCAGGCTCCTTCACCCGGATTGCCTATAGAGTCCAGCACTGCAACCTGATAATAATTTGCACCTTCGGGGATTGTCTCTTCATAAATGGCAGACATCTGCTGAGGTACTCTGGTCCATAATTCCACTGAGGCTTCGCCCATCATTGTATTCCAGTGTGAGAATGTATATACATAATTATTGGGATTCTGGGGATAGGTTAACCAGAGATAATATTTTCCCTGAAGTACTGCTCCCCCCATACTAAATATGTGGTCACGGAATATTCCACCAAAAACGCCGAGAGTAATCGCATTATTAAAAGGAGTATGCGTGCCGGAAGTTGTTGTCCCCATTGCCCCGATGCCTCCACTGGGTAGCGTTAATGACCCTTGCTGGACGAATTGTTCAGCGATACCGGTACTACTCTGCCAGTTATTTGATCCACAGGTTGGAATTACTGCAAAGGGTAACATATACCCGTTACTTGTTGATCCGGCTGTCCAGCCGGACATGTTAATATAACCGCGGTAACTATAATATGATACTCCCAAATTGATTGCATTGTTCATCTGGCTGGCAAATGGAGCGGCATATACTTCCACATAATTATCATCGTTCCAGAAATTGCCCGGATAATCAAACGTTAATTCCTTGATCGTTTTCATGACAGTTATGGTGGAATATCCTGAACCATGTGCGGGATCTCCTGTTAATAATGCCCGGCTATACCAGTTAGTATTTCCCACATAAGGAGTTTTTTCATAGCTTAATATCTTGTTTAATTGCACCTGGAATGTGTTGATCGAACTGAAGGTTATTCTACCCAGGATCACATCACCCAATACATCGTTACCCTCTAATTGGCTGTAAGGATGGTCACCTTCACCATAACTACCGGATGTGTACCAGGTTGGAATTGTAAATGTTCCACTGGCATCACCTATTATATTAACAAACTCGGGGGGGTCATCCCATTCATCATAAGCATCCTGGATATAATTCTTGATTGAGGTATTGGTCGTTCCTGTCTCTGCAGTTGTGGCTACAAATACATTAAATCCTTTCTGCTGCTTCCATTCTACCAGATAATTCAGGTATAAGAGTACATCATCATTATTATTACAAATAAATAATATTGTCGGAACCTGATATTCATCCCGTGTCACTATCTGATCATAATTTAATGTATTTGCCTGATACATGCCCTCAAATGCTCTTGATAATTTCCGCTTGCTGTATTTTGCATTGATACCGTTCCTGCCACTTACTGTAACCTCGACCTGGATATTACTGTAAACTATCAGACTGCGGTTGGCTGCATTATATTGAAATGGACTAAATGTTACCTGAACTACCCGCAAGTCTCGCATGATTGCTGGTTCACCCAGCCAGGCTATTTTACTTGGAAAAATGCCTTTACTCTGATAAAATTCCTGATTTATCGTAAATCTATCTACGGCACCTTCTCCGTCATGGTGCATCTCTTCTTCGGGATAGGCTGTGATGTCTGGGATTATTGTTGTTTCATAACTTAATATTGTTAAAGTTGCATCTCCCTCATCTGGAATTATCAACGCTTTGGTGAATACTGGCAAATCAGGTAATCCCGCTTCCAGTAAATCTCCTGCATCGGGATGAGAAATTCTGGCATAATCCTTCCCCTGGTAGTTTACTGTATCAAGATCATATCCATCCAGATTGAATTCTATCGCTGCTGCACTTCGATCCTGCTGTTCACAGGTAAATAATTCGGTTGACTGATTGTTCTGGACTTCGATCCATTCCGCCGATAATCCGGCGATGACCAGTAAAAATAAAATTAAAAGTAAACCTTTTTTCATAACTACTTCCTTTTAGGTGATTTTTTTTATTAACCACTGATAAATATTTTTTTTATTTTTCATTTTAGTAATTCTATATTGATAGTTTCCTCTTGGGTCTAAATAAGGCATGGTTTAAGCGATAATCCCTTCCTCTCAACATCTCTAATCTTCTTACTTTCATAGGACTCCTACCATCTCTTTATTTGGCTCTTCATCAAAAATAATGGGTTAGTATTCAAATCGAGCCCCAATG
>CAZAHZ010000252.1:0-5146 GCA_964485055.1 uncultured Candidatus Cloacimonadota bacterium | reverse complement strand
ATTCCATCTAAATTATGTCCTGGTAGGCGAGAAACAAAGCACGATAGTATTTCATAACCCTTATCGGATCATCGCTTCCGGGAATTTCTGCACAGCAGTACCCTTTATATCCGATCCCTCGCAATAAATACAGCAGCTTACGAAAAGGATAGTCTTCCAGAAACAGATCACGCATATGGACAAAGTGGATTTTATTTTTCACTAAATTGAAATTAGCTTCCAGTCCGCCATCCAGCAAATCAGACCCATTTGAATTCCAGCAGATTAAACAGTTATCGGAGTCAGCATAATCCATTATTTTTTTCATTCTTGGCAAGCGGCTTGTTTTGCTCCCATGAACCTCGACACGAATCTCTATGCCGTAATTTTTTGCAAATTCGCTTACCTCACGCAGCGATATCCCTATCTGCTCAAGTGTTTTTTTCTCCGGAATACCTTTATCAACATGAAGACGGTTGGGTCGAACCTTAATTCCAACAGCGCCGACATCATGGGCTAAAACTGCATATTCCTTTGTTCCTTCAATATGCTTTTTCAGTTCATCCGAATCTGGCGAATCATATTCAAATGCGCTTCCCAGGCTTGTTAAATCAACTGGCGAATCCTCAAATTTTTTAAGGACATCTTTACGCTGAGACTTTGTTAATTCCACCTCAACTTTATGCGCATGTGTGGTTCGCAGTTCTACCGCTTCAAATTTCGTTTCAGTGCAATTCTTAATAATTGTGTCAATATCCCAGAATTTTGCCAGATTATAGGTAACCAGTCCAAGGTGAAGAGGTTCTTTAGAAGCCTCTTTCTGCTCGCTTTGAGCAGAAGATGCTCCGATAACGGAACTTGCAGTAAATGCAAGAGCGGATGATTGTAAAAATCCTCTTCTTGATACATTTTCAGTCATTATGTATTTCTCCCAAAGTTTAGTTCCTAATACTGCCTCTCGTCTCCCTAAATATACATCATCATAAGTGATGTTTCCCAATGCTTCATGATAACGTTTCGATTGGTAATAATCAACAAAATTTCCTGTTTCTCTTCTCATCTATCCCTGAAAATAATTATTTAGACATTACTTGTTATTATGATACATTGTAAAGTCAGATAGTGAATAACACAACTCAAGACAATATATTAATCAAACCGGATCTTATATTGTTACTTGATATGATACGAAATATAAGCATTAATAATCTTCTATTCAGGAGGGCTATTACTATGAAAGCTCTAATCGTACACATTGCTGTTATCGCAGCACTTGTGCTCTGCAGCGCAGGAATATCTCACGCACAAAATGAGGAATACACCGCATACGCAATACCACTGTCCGGAATCACTATTGATGGGCGGCTTGACGACTGGCCGGAGGATATGATACGGTATCCAATTCTGAATCATGGACAGGCATACGGGCCAACTGATATTGATAATGCTGATTTGACATCAAGTGCTGACTTAACTCCATACTTTATGGTTGGATACAACCCTGAGAAGAATATAATATATTTAGCAGTTCGAGTAAGGGATGATATTTTATCTGTCGCAAATATAGACCATAGAAGCACTGACGCCTGTGAAATATATATTGACGGTACAAACACCAATAAAAGAATTGATATGAATTCCATTTCAGATGTAAATAGTTTAGCTGCTATGCAATATGTGATGTGGCCCCCTGGGGGAATCTATAGGGGCAAATTCATAGATAATCCTGGTATGTATAGAGGAAATATTAAGCCAACAAAAACAGTTGGTTTATTTTCAAGGAATGGTGATTTATCTGTTTATGAATGGGCAATTGAAGCTTTCGATCACTATCCAGATAAACCTACTAACCTTACATTTGGTAAGACAATAGGATTTGATGTAGTTATAGTAGATAAAGATGAAAATATTGATAATCCTGCTTGGGTTTGTTGGGGCCAGTTTGCAATAGGAAAATTTATTAAAGCAGATACGCTTGGTGATCTGTTATTGTTAAAAGACAAATCAGAACTAGGAAGTATTACTGGAAAAGTAACGCATCATTTCAATGGATATCCTTGGGAAGGACTTTTGATCAAGGTGGAAGACATAAAAGGTGTGATTCACGGTGCAGCAACGACTGATACAGATGGACATTATCATATCTGGTGCTTACCGAGATCATACAATCTTTCATTGGCTGTGGATAATATAACTGATCCCATTAAGGTAGATATCAAGGCAGGTAAACGTATTCAGAATATCAACTTCTCACCTAATCTCGGTTCAATTTCAGGGAAAGTTATTTTTATTGGAAATGGTACTTATCGAGCCGGAATATCCATAAATGTTGAAGAAGTCGAAGGAAAGTATTTTTATGTGACAACGACCGATACTGATGGTTCCTACTGTCATTGGGTAAAACCAGGTAATTACATAGTTTCTACTTCAAATGCACGAAGCGTCGATTCAAAAAGAATAAAAATACGGGCTGGTGAAGAGATTATGGACATCAATTTTAAATTAACAGAAGTCGACTGGGATGATTTATTACAAAATGAACGAATTTTTTATCTCACAGAGGCTATAAAGCTTGATAATTCTCTGGTACATAATATACTTCCTCGATCATTATATGAATACAACATTGATCCAAGAAAAGCTGTTCATTCGTTACTTGATTTATTAAAAGAAGATAGTCCGAATATTCGAGAATTGACAATTGATGTACTAGCAAAAAACACTCATTATATGGATAATTATTTACCCATTTTTATCGAAAGTGTTTTTAATTTGTTATATGATGACGATCCGGATGTCCGTATATCTGCTGTATCCGCACTAGTAGCTTTGGGTGATCAAGCCAATAATGCTGTTCCGGTATTGATCGAATTATTAAATGATAAAGATAGGAATGTTCGTTGTTCTGCAGTAACAGCTCTTGGTAAGATTGGTAAAGATACTAAGAATGTAATACCACTTTTAATTAAAATGTTGGAGAATGAAGAAGCGAATGTTAAGATTGCAGTCATATCAGCCTTGGGAGATTTCGGCCATGAGTCAAGTGACGCAATACAGATATTATTAAAAATGGCAAAACAAGAACATCAAATTATACGCGAATCAGCCATCAAATCTTTAGGAAAAATTTGTTATGACGACAAAGAAGTTATTTCATTTTTAATTGGATTATTGGACAGTAATATTACTGTTATTCAAATGGCTGCTATTAATGCTTTGAAAGAGATTGGTTCTAACGCAATAATTGCCCTACCTAATCTAATCAGCCTAGTAACTTTCAAAGCAGAGGGAACATATTATGAAGAAAAAGTTGATAAACAGCGCTTAGAGGCAGCAGACGTTATTGTTACTATTTCTCAATCACTGCTTAATAATTTAAATGTATTAAGAGAATCAGACATTAACGAAACAATCCAATATCTTGAAATTATAAAATTGATATTTGAGAGTGATAAAAGTCTTGCAGGGACAAATAATGAACGTCTTATTGCTGTCAACGGAGCTATAAATGGCCTCAAAGCTAAATACAGTTCCCACCAATACATACGCCTTATTGAATGGGTAGTTGCTCATCAATTACATAAAAAACCCTGGGTATTAATCATTGTTTTGTATGTCCTGGTGAGCATTATGAGTCTCACAGCATGGTTTATTCTTTTATGGAAGCGGCCGCTCTGGCTCTTTATACTCAACGAAAAGCTGCGTTTCCCTGATGTAAGGTTCGAGTGGTTCGGTGATAAGCCAATTGGAATTCGTCATTTTTTCTTGCTCAATTTCTTCAATTATCACTCCCGTGTACTGAACGCTTGGGTCTGGAAATACCTTGACAGGGCACGGCACCAATTCAACCGCCTTCAAACGGTAAAGGAAAGAGCTGAACATATTCCGCTGCCTGTTAAATTCGATGACCGGATAATTGAGCAGCCTCAGGCTTCTGATTTCCGTGAGGTATTCGTCAATCAACGAACCTGCATGCTCATCTGGGGTGAAGGCGGCTCCGGTAAGACAAGCCTTGCCTGCCGTCTGGCAAAGTGGGGCATGGGGGAGGATCTTGACCAGCCACTCTCAGGCTTCCCCATGCTGCCGGTCATTATAGAGCATGATATCCACGAGACACCGGGAGAGGAACACCCGCTTGTTGAGGCTATTGACCGGCAAATCGAAATAATGACCGGAGTTGATGATATTGATCTGGAACTTCTGTACCGGCTTCTTAAGAGCGGGCGAATACTGGTAATAGTTGATCGTTTCTCGGAGATGGATGCAGAAACCCGTAAAATCTTCCAGCCGGGGCATAACCCGAAGCTCAAGATAAACTCTATGATTGTTACTTCACGCCTGGATGAGCCACTTCAAGGCGCCATGATGAGTAATGTTCAGCCTTTGCGAATTGACAGAGATCATCTTCTACCATTCATGGTGGCTTACCTTCACCAAGAGATTTTCGAGGATTCCGAGTATTTTGAGGCCTGCATGCGTATGTCAAAAATGGCGGGAATAAGAGGTATTACAGCTCTTCTGGCAAAGCTCTATGCCGAACAGATGATCGGAACCAGAGAGGGAGATATCACCATTGAGGATTTACCGGACAACATCCTTGACCTCATGCTCAGTTACCTGAACTGGATCAACCGTAACAGGACCGAAAAAGACCCTGATGATAGAACCATTCACAGGATCAGCAAGGCGATTGCACGTGCAGCTCTCGAACATGACTTTCGACCTGCCGATGCATCTCTCCACGCCATCCAGACTGCCCTGGCTGATGAGAGTGATCTCGATTGGAAACTGACATACATGAGTGAGAAACTGGGGGTCATTCGTTTTGTCGGTGCGTCGAAAAACAGGCTTCGTATTACACTGGATCCACTGGCGGAATACCTTGCCGGGCTGCGCTTCATTGAACTGTATGGCTCAGATGAAGAGCAATGGAGAAAGTTTCTAGATGAAATGCAAAAGAAGCACGGTGTGGATGGAACCGTTGAGGGCTTCCTCCTTGCTGTAATAGATTGTTGTCTGGCAGAGGGGAGGGAATATGGTGTGCCCGGTTTCGTTGAAACTGAACTTGCCAGGAGCGTTGATATTGAACTGAAAGTTCAGTAAAACAAGGGATAAATAATGGCGTTATACTAAGTATCATTATTTTCTCCCGATTATTTCTTGGACA
>CAZAHZ010000251.1:0-5152 GCA_964485055.1 uncultured Candidatus Cloacimonadota bacterium | reverse complement strand
TTTCTTTTTCCGGTAATTGATACACTCTCTCATTGATGATCAATTTATCCAGTTCAAAGAATAGGTTTTTGATCAGCTCAATCCCGTTTTTAACGCCTATCAATGCCGGATGTTCATTAATCAGCCTGTATTGGATCACTGGATATTTATAAGAAAAGCTGCCATCCGGCAAATGATTATGAAATTCCATATCATCAGGAAAATGCGTCGCAAAGAAGCCCCGCAACTTCGGTAGATCACTCGCCCGAAAGCGGATTGTACTAAATACCAGCGTCAAAACTTCGATTACCAAATGCTTCTCCTAATTTCCTGTTTGTTTATGTCAAATTTATTTTTTTATTAAAATTATGTCAAAAAATAAATATTATTCCTGGCATCCCCATGAAATTTTAAAATTATTTCCTCTCCTGTACGGGCAGACACATGTGCCAGCCCGTACATCTTGTGGTGACATAACTATCTGTGTAATATAACAATATCTAAATCTGGCTGATATAAAATGGGGAGATGCCTGATAAAAAATTATCTCTCAATATATCGCTCATAAACTTAAAGAAAAAGCATGATAAAATGATAAAATGCAAAGATGTTTAGGAGTACATTATCCGTGATAATGTGCGAAAACGGCAGTTTTCGAAAGATGACTTAAATAAAAGAAAATGCGAAAAGCAAAAAACACGAGAAAGAAATTGTGAGCAGTGAAAAGTTTAGGAGTACATTAACCGTGTTAATGTGATTTAAATAATCCCTTAGTTTCCCTCTTCCATTTAATCAAAAGAATTCCTCGACGCTCTGCGTCGGGGTAAATAGGAAAGTTTGAAAACCTGGGTTTTCATTCACACACTTTCCTTATGATACCTCGGGGCTTGCCCCGGGGTAGTTCATTATTCTTTGCGTCCTTTGCGTTAAAAATCTTTGCCTTCTCCCACCGTCTCCTCCTCATTTTCGCCTCTTTAAAGTATTGAACAGATTATTTGAGCAAAATCAGTTTCTTCATCTCACTTTGTTCATTAGTATTAAATCGCAGCAGATAAATCCCGCTTCCCAGATTTTCTGCCTTCCAGGTAACTTGATGACTGCCTGCTTCATAAAAACCGTTCACCAGATTTGTTACCTTCTGACCCTTTATATTATAGATTTCCAGCAGGACATTGCTGTCTGCTGATAATGCAAAGAGAATATTAGTCTCAGGATTGAAGGGATTGGGATATATAGTCACGCCATTTTTTGTTGGTTCAATTTCATCCATTTCGTTTACAACCAGACCATATTCATAACCGCCCATATCAGGTGCAATTCCATAATACTCATTTTCTTCGAGATCAATCAGCACTTCACCTTCATACTCATAATAAGCAATACCGGCATCAATACAGGGTGAATTCGCAGCTAACCAGAAATGTCCCATTTCCGCATTAACAAATAACGGCTCAGCAATAATATTACCCTCCAGCCAGTTGATTTGACAGTAACCCTCATGTCCTATTTCACTTTGTCCGCCATATATATCAGAATAGGCAATAGTTATTGAGCTTGGACCTGAATAGTCAATCAATTCAATCTCCTGGGGATAATCATTCCATAAAATACAGTTTACTAAGATCGGACTGGCAGCATCACATAAAACCCCACCGCCATATTCAACAGCCGAATTATTTGTAATCGTGACGTTCATAAACGTTGTGCTGGATGCATTACAGTAAATTCCTCCACCTGCATAATAAGCCGAATTATTAGTTATCGTCACGTTCTTTATACAAGGACTGCAATCCAGGCAGGAAATTCCGCCGCCTGCATTTGCATAGCCATTAGTGACAGTCAAATTACTAACCATTACATTTTCAGCCTGCGCAATCGTGATAACTCTGGCTGAACTCTCCGCATCAAGAATTACATTAGCTTCGTTATCTCCAGCCAAAGAGACATTGGCAGGTATATCGACCGGGAAAAATTCTCCATTTGTAGAAGGACTGTATATTCCTTCCGCAAGATAGATGGTGAGAGGATTCAGACAATCAGCTAAAATTCTTGTGCAGGCAGAGCGAATTGTCTGCAAAGGATTCTCCGCATTCAAGCCACTATTGGCATTATCTCCCTGAGGAGAAACATAAAGGTCGGCATTTACCTGTTCCATAAATCCATGTAAGATGTCAAAATTGAAGTTCTCCAGAGGTGATACATGAAAATCTGTCGGGATCAGGACAGTAAATGTATCTACTATAACGTTAACGGGGGAGACAGAGCAAAAATCATTACCGGTTCCACGATCAAGGGCATTATTTAAATAGATATTGCAACGATTTGCACTACTGAAAACAGGATTGGAATCATAATCACTATATATCCCACCTCCGCAGGTGCCTGCCAGATTATGCTTAATAGTCACATCTGTAAAACTCGGACTGGAACTAGAGCAATAAATACCACCACCACTATATTCTGCTGAGTTATTTACGATAAAAACATTATCAAAATCCGGATTGGATTCATAGCAATAAATACCACCACCATAAGATCCTGCCGAGTTATTTGTGATAGTAACATTTTCAAAATCTAAATTGGAATCAAACAAATTTATACCACCACCATCGTTTACAGCCGAATTATTTGCTATCGTTACATTGGTAAAACTGGGATCGCAATGATAACTGCTAAACCCTCCACCGTGCATTGCGCTATTATTCGTTATTGTTACATTTACCAGACTCATACTGGAATTTTTACAATAAATTCCACCCCCACTACTTTTATGGTATCCATTAGTTACTGTTAAATTACTCAACATCACGTTCACCGCATTCTCGAGTCTGATAACACGTGCAATACCATCTGCATCCAGGATCACATCTGATTCGGCAGCTCCCTCTAATGAAACATAAGAAGGAATACAAACCGGAAAAAATTCGCTATTGTTGGAAAGACTGTAAGTACCTTCCGCTAGATAAATCGTATGAGGATTCATGCTGTCTGCCAGGATTCTGGAACAGGCATGCTGAATTGTCTGAAAAGGCTGTTCAGCAATTAAGCCACTATTGTCGTTGTCACCCTGCGGTGAAACATACAGATCAGCATTTATCTGATTCTGAAAGCCATGTAAAATGTCAAAGCTGAAGTTCTCCAATGGCGCTGCATGAAAATCTGTCGGACTTATTACTGTAAATGTATCTACTATAACCTGCAAATCAGAAAGAGAATAAATATCACTCCCATTTCCACGGTTTTGTACATTATTGGCATAAATGTTACAACGGTTATTACTACTGAATACCGGAACTGAAAGAAGACAATATATACCGCCTCCTTGTTCAGCAACCGAGTTATTTACAATTGTCACATTAGCTAAATTGGGACTGGAGTTCCAGAAGTAAATTCCACCTCCTGTTTCTCCTGAAGAATTATTCATTATCATCACATCCTCAAAAATCGGACTGGAATAATTGCAATATACACCTCCACCCTTAATTTCTGCCACATTATTATTAATTGTAACATGCTCTATAATCGGACTGGAATATTCCCAACAAAAAATACCACCTCCTTGATATGCCAAATTATTCATAATCGTTACATTAGTTAAATTTGGACTGGATTCATTACAATAAAGCCCACCACCATATTCCGCTTCATTATCAGTTAAAGTTACATTATACAAATTTGGACTGGAATTTGTACATGACATCCCACCGCCGTAGTCAGAAGTATTATTCATAATCGTCAAATTCGTTAAATTTGGACTGGATTCATTACAATAAATTCCTCCACCGCGATAACTGGACGAATTATTTGTAATTGTTACATTACTTATATTCGGGCTTGAATTCTGACAATAGATCCCGCTGCAATTTCCGTGTGTCACTGTCAGAGCGCTTATAGAAATATTAACAGCATCAATAAGATAAATAACAATTGCTGTGTTTTCCGCATCCAGAGTTACATTTGTTTCGCTGGCACCTACCAGGGATACATTTGATGGTATATAAACGGGGAAAAACTCCTCGTTAATAGAAGGGCTGTATATACCATCCGCCAGATGGATTGTGTGAGGATTCAAACTGTCCGCAGAGATGATCGAACAGGCATACAGAATGGTCTGCAATGGATTCTCGGCATTCAAACCATTGTTTGTGTTATCGCCTTCAGGTGAAACATATAGATCAGCATTTACCTGATCCAGTATCCCCTGCAGGATGTCAAAATTGTAATATCCCCAAGGAGCCGCCTGTAAATCAGTCGGATTCATAACTGTAAATGTATCTACAATAAGATCTATCATGCTGTCAGTATAAATATCACATCCGTATCCGTGGTTTTGCGCATTATTGGCATAAATGTTACAGCGATTTATACTATTGAATTCAGGACTGGATACAAAACAGTAAATCCCTCCTCCAACAATTCCTGCGGAGTTATTAGTTATGGTCACATTTTCCAGATCAGGAATTGAATAAAAGCAAAATATGCCTCCCCCTTTGTATAAAGCCGTATTACTTTCTATTGTTATATTATTTAAATCTGCACTGGAATAATATATATAGATCCCTGCACCATCATCGGCTGAATTATTAGTAAGCACGCAATCAGATAAAACAATGTCGGCATACCTGCAACAAATTCCGCCACCCAGGTAGGATGAGTAATTATTGGTAATTATTAAATTCGTGAGAACAGGACTGGCATGACCACAATATATTCCTCCTCCGTAAAAAGCACTGCCATTAGTAATTGTAAATCCGGTAAGCAGAGAGGAGGAATCCTCTTCATTGGTAAATCGGATTACCGCGTTATGATGACCACCATCAATGATCGTTTGTGAAATATAGCTGGTATCCTGAGTAGTATAAAACCATGAACCCAAAGTTATTGCCTTACCATCAAAATCAATATTTTCCACATAAATACCCGGCGCCACTATTATTTCATCGCCATTTTCCGAAGCATCTATCCCTTCCTGTATAGTTGCGTAATCCCCCGGTATATTAATTGTAGTCGCCATTATATATGTTACCGAAAAAATAAAAAATATAAATAATACGTAGCTTTTCATCACTGCCCCCATATTCAATTAGATTCTATATATAAACATCTAATGAGATATTATAATAATTTGTCAATATTTTAACCTAACCTGAGCGATACCCTTTTGCTAATATCA